>DAOWJC010000064.1 GCA_030640595.1 Dehalococcoidia bacterium
GGTATTACCTGACCAGAGGTGGTATAGAGCTTAAGGAAAACAAAGCGAATGGTTTCAGTTGCAGCGAAAGGAGACTTACTGGCTTCGGTTACCGCTTCCCTTATATTTTCAGCTGCCACATAAATGGCAGATACCCCAGCCAGTAATACCAGGGCAAACAGTATTATGAACCGCCAACTGGCAAAATTATCAGACAGTTCTTTCCAGAATACCGTTATCAATCCAGTCATACTAGACCTCGGTGAAATACTTCATATATATATCCTCTAAGGCGTAGCTCTGAATTTTCATCTGTATCAGTAAGCCGCCTTTGTCCACGATTGCCCTGGCTATCTGTGGTCTTAGGTCTTCCAGGCAGCTAACAAGTAATAAGTCCCCGGACCTTTCCACACTGAGCACACCCTCAATCCGCTTGATACAATCAACAAGTGCTGCGGTGGTTTCGGCTAGTTGAAGCTCAACCCTGAATCGCCCACCTCCAAAGGCTTCCCTGCCGAGCTGGTCTAGCGGGCCTTCAACTACCATTTGCCCTTTAGCCAGTATTCCCACGCGGTTGCAGATTTGCTGAACCTGGTGTAGCTGATGTGATGATAGGATAACAGTCATCTTCTGCTCTCTAGCTATCTTGGCTATCAGGTCAAGCATCTCCTTTACTCCCTCAGGGTCTATGCCACTTGTAGGCTCGTCCAAAAAGGCCACCTTAGGCTGCTTGATAAGTATATCGGCAATTGCTAGGCGCTGTTTCATTCCTCTAGAGAACTCCTGCACTCTCTGATTAGCTGCCTCGGACAGACCTACTATATCCAGCGATTCGTCTACTCTTTTCCTGATTGTCTCTTCCGAGAGAGCGTTCAGCCGGCCGGTATAGATTAAGTTATGGCGTGCCGTCAAATCCTCATAAAACCCTATCCTCTCTGGGACATAACCTGATATGCTCTTAACCTTAAGTGGCTCCCGGGTAGAATTATAGCCACAAATACGGGCGACACCCGATGTCGGCTCGGTGAGACCGAGCAGCATTAATATAGTTGTCGTTTTCCCGGCACCATTGGGACCAAGGAAGCCAAAAATATCGCCTTCTTCTATGCTAAGGTTTAACTTATTGACAACCGTAGTGTTATCATAGGTTTTCGTTAAATCTACTGTCTCTACTACCAATTGCATGTTTAACTCACCGCCTGCCTAAACGCCTAAACATCACACCTAGTCCAGCGATAACCGCCAGCACAATTAAAATGGCAATCCATCCCCAAACTGTAGGCGTTAGAACTGTTAGCCTGAGTTCAATCCGTCTAACTGCCATACCTGAGCTTATAGTGCTCATGGTAATAGCATAATCACCAGCTATTGTTTTGCGGGGTGGCTTTATTACTACATCCACCTCACGTGCCAGTCCAGGCTCCAGGGATTCCAGCTCGTCAGGATTGAATTTTATACTCCAGCCTGCTGGTTTACTGGATACAAATGCAATTTCGTCAATAACCGCCTGCCCGGTGTTAAACACTATGAGTGATAGGTGATTCTCCTCTCCAGCAGTTATCTCAGCACTAAGCCGTTCCGTAGCGGTATAAAAAGCGAACCTATATAGGGTAGTCACTACTGCCGAGAGTTCAATGGCTTCCTTTATATCGCCCGAGCTTGCCTCTAATGTTACTGTATATTTGCCAGGTTCAGGTAACTCACCAAGGAATGGGGCGAATTTAATCGTAATCTTTTCGGGGTAATTCATCTCTGGCTCCAGCCCGATGGCAGGTATCTCTCTCTCGTAAGCCCCGGCCACAATTGATGCATCCCACTTGGGAGGAACGTCTATGAGGGCAAGGTCAAATGTCCTGGCTTTACTGCCCAACCATTTCAAATTAACATCAAAATCAAAGCTGTCACCAGAGTTGCCCTCAAAAGTGGGATACTTGCAAACAAGCTCAAGCTTCTCTTCAGGTGGTTGCTCCTGGTTTATTGACGATGGGAACGAACCACTACTACTTTCTTCAGCGGCGAGCACCATCCGGTCTCCCACCAAGCCGCCGAGTACTCCGAAGAGTAAGACAAAACAAAGAAGATAGTGAACTGCCTTAGGCATACTCATATTTATCCCCCTTACTACCATGAATTCATCAGGTAGTTTACAACATAGGGGGAGGAAAATCAAACTTCTCTTCCCTGTTGTCTCTCTTTCCTTCAAAGGGGAGGAATTGGTTTCGAAACAGGCTTTGCCCTCTTAGAGCAACCCCCTGACTTGATTACGCCTCTGAATTAGACTATAATCCTACTGGTTCATTTATTAATAACCACTTAATTAAGGTATCATCGGTCACAACATGCATGAACTTGGTATTACCCAAGGTATTCTGTCTATTGCCCTGGAGAAGGCTAATGAAGTTCAAGCCAGCAAGGTTACCAAAATCAACCTCGTCATCGGTGAGCTATCCGGTGTCGTTGATGAGTGTGTTCAATTCTACTTTGACCTGCTGAGTAAGGATACCATTGCTGCTCAAGCCAGCCTTTCCTTCGAGAGAACACCAAATAAGCTGCGCTGCCGTAGCTGTGCTACCGTTTTTTCGCCTAACAATCTTGACTGGGCTTGCCCCAATTGCCATGAGGCAAAAATAGAAATAATATCTGGACGCGAATGCTATGTTGATAGCATAGAGGTTGACTAAATGGGAGTAAAGGTACTAACCATTTTAGAGGATATCCTGGGCGCTAATGCCGAGAAAGCCAGGAGAAACCAAGACCAGCTAGATAAGCATGGTATTCTGACGGTAAATGTGATGTCATCCCCGGGGGCAGGCAAGACCAGCCTCCTCCTGCAAACAATAAGTAGGTTGAAGCAGAAAGCCAGAATTGGCGTTATTGAGGGTGATGTTGCCTCAACTATTGATGCCGAGAATATAAAAAAGCAGGGAGTGCCAGTAATCCAAATAAACATTCCCGGTGGTTGTCACCTTGATGCCAACATGATTGAGAATGCACTAAATAATCTACCCCTTGGCGATATTGATTTATTGCTTATCGAAAATGTAGGCAATCTTATTTGCCCGGCTGAGTTTGCCCTTGGCGAACATAAAAGGGTAATGCTCTTAAGCTTGCCCGAAGGTGATGACAAACCCTACAAATACCCCTTAATGTTTACCGAAGCCGATGTTGTGTTAATAAATAAGATTGACCTGTTACCATACATGGAATTTAACATTCCCGCCTTTCATAAAGCAGTCACCGGGCTAAACCCGAAAGCCAAGATATTACCGGTGTCGTGTAAGACCGGCGAGGGGCTAGAAGACTGGTTTTCCTGGCTGCTGGATGAGATGAGGAAGATGAGGCGGGGTGGTAGTGTAGCTTGCTGAGCAGATTTGGAGGGTAAATTTAGGCTGGATATGAAGAGCTTTGTCAAGGAAGTGGTGGCTATACCTGGTGGTGAACATATTCTTTCCTGCATCCAGTGTGGTGTTTGCACCGGTAGCTGCCCTGTAGCTGGGGAGATGGAATTCCCACCACGAAAGATTATTGCCCTGATTCGAGCTGGAGAGCGAGACGAAGTCCTGTCTAGTAGTTCTATGTGGCATTGCCTTTCCTGCTATATGTGCACGGTGCGGTGCCCCCGGGGTGTCAAGCCGACCGAGCTAGCCCATGCCCTGGAATGCCTGGCAAATCAGCAAGGCTTTAGGATTAAGGGAACACGAACACCAGCTTTTTATCGAAGCTTCGTCAATTCTATTAGAGGCTATGGGCGGGTTCATGAATTTGGTATGATGCTCAGGTTTTACCTGTCGATTAAGTTTTACTTGTTGACTAACCCCTTGGCAACACTTAAAATGCTGCCTTTGAGTTTGAGGCTGTTTCTACACAGACGTATGCCGTTATTACCTAAGAAGGTCAAAGGTAGAGAGGATTTATCCAAAATCATACAAAAATTCGCAGAGGTTAGGGGTAGCCGTTGAGAAACTATTCCTATTTCCCTGGTTGCTCCACTGAGGCTACAGCAA
>DAOWJC010000053.1 GCA_030640595.1 Dehalococcoidia bacterium
AGCCGGGAGCATTACTCAGCATATTGGTGCTTATCAGGTAGAGGTCGACGGACAAAAGATTACCTTCTTGGATACCCCAGGGCATGAAGCCTTTACTGCTATGCGAGCTCGCGGAGCCCAGGTAACCGATATCACTATTCTGGTAGTGGCTGCCGATGACGGGGTAATGCCCCAGACTTTAGAGGCTATAGACCATGCCCGGGCGGCTGGGGTGCCTATTATGGTAGCGATTAATAAAATTGATAAGCCTAACGCCAACCCAGAGCTTGTTAAGCAGCAGCTAGCTGATGCCGGTTTGCTTATTGAAGAGTGGGGAGGCGATGTAGTCTGTGTTCTAACTTCGGCTAAAGAGAAGAAGGGAATCTCCGAGTTGTTGGAAAATCTTCTGGTGGTGGCAGAGATGGAGAACCTTGAGGCAGCCCCTTCTCAACCGGCAGTAGGGGTAGTTATCGAAGCTAAGCTGGATAAGACTAGGGGACCCTTAGCTACAATGCTAGTTCATACCGGAACCCTAAAACTTGGTGACACTATGGTAGTCGGTAACACATGGGGTAGGCTAAAGGCTATGTTTGATGATAAGGGTAAGCGGGTGAAAAGGGCTGAGCCATCTACCCCGGTTGAAATCCTCGGCTTAGATAGTGTGCCTCAAGCCAGCGATACCTTAACTGTTGTGGCTGGTGAACGCCAAGCCAGGGCTTTAATACAAAAACGCCAGACGGAGGCGCAGCAAGTGCCTTCACTAATGCTAAAACCAGTAAGCCTTGACAACCTCTTTGATCAAATAAGTACCGGCAGAGTGAAAGAGCTTAATGTTATTCTCAAGGCTGATGTCCAAGGCAGTATTGAACCGATAAGAAGTTCTCTGGAGCAGTTGGCAACAGAGGAGGTTCAGGTTAGAGTTATCCATAGTGGCAGTGGCAATATTACCGAGAGTGATGTTATGTTAGCTATTGCTTCCAAAGGGCTCATTATCGGTTTCAATACCAGCTGTGAGCCAGGAGCGCAGCGACTGGCTGAGCGGGAAGGTGTAACCATCCGTAATTATGATGTGATTTACAATTTAGTAGACGATGTAGGCAAGGCACTCAAAGGTATGTTGGAACCTACATATACTGAGGTTATTGAGGGTCGAGCTGAGGTGCGGGCTGTCTTTCCCGCAGGTAAGAAGGAAAAGGTAGCCGGTGTCTACGTGAGCGAGGGCAAGGTAAGTCGGGGTGCCTCAGCGAGAGTGTGGCGTCAAGAGCAAATGTTATGTGAATCCATTGTTAGTAGTCTGAGACGGTTTAAGGATGATGTCAAGGAAGTGGTCGCTGGCTACGAGTGTGGTGTGGGCATCAAGGATTTTGTTGACTTTGAAGTCGGTGATTTATTGGAATTCTTCAGGAGAGAGAAGGCTGGCTAAGGAGGAATAATTATGGCGCATCGTATTGAGCGAGTAAATAGCCTCATTCGCCAGGAAATTAGTGAATTACTTCAGCGACAGGTCAAAGACCCACGACTCGGCAATTTTATTACCGTAACCGCGGTTTACACCTCCCCCGACCTGAAATATGCCAAGATATTCGTCAGTCGCCTTGATAGTGAAGGCAAAAAGCAAGAGACGCTAAACGCATTAGCCTCCGCTTCGGGTTTCTTCCGTAGTGAGCTGTTTAAGCGTTTGAGGTTACGACATACCCCCGAACTAAGCTTTCAGTGGGATGACTCTATTGAGCGGGGAAACCACCTCTTACAGCTAATTGATGAGGTTGCTACTGATAGCACCTCTGACCGGCACAGGGCTTGACTGTGGATGGCATACTAAATATTAACAAGCCTTGGGGTAAGACCTCTTTTAGTATCGTGGCTATGGTGAAACGGCTGACTGGAGAGCGGCGTGTTGGACATGCCGGCACCCTCGACCCAGCGGCTACAGGTGTTTTACCGGTTTGCCTCGGTCAGGGGACACGTGTTATCCGATTTTTGGTTGACGCTACTAAGGCTTATCAGGCTCAGATTGAATTGGGTATAGCTACAGATACCTATGATGCCAGTGGCAAGATTACTCAGCGGGGAGACCCTTCTGGAATTAGCCAGGGTCAACTGGAGGCAGCACTTATCCCTCTCTGCGGTTTAATCGAACAAACCCCTCCAATGTATAGCGCTGTGAAGTATCATGGTAAGCGACTCTATGAATTGGCACGAGCCGGCATCGAGGTTGAGAGGAAAAGCCGGCCGACTAAAATCCACCAATTGGAGCTTATAGACTGGCAACCACCTGTAGTTACCATAGAAGTAGTATGTGGTAAGGGTACCTATATCCGTTCATTAGCTCATGATTTGGGACAATCCCTGGGTTGTGGTGCTAATCTGAAGAGCCTAATCCGCCTGAGATGTGGCCTTTTTGATATAAGGGACGCTGTTTCAGTGCCCCAACTTGAGGATGCCTTCCGCTATGGTTACTGGCAACACTTTATCTATCCCATAGATATTGTGCTTTCACACTGGACAGCTATAGTTGTCAGCGATGAGACGGGACAGGCTATAAGGAATGGGCGCCCCGTGGTCTTGGAGAAAGATGATAGCGGTAAGGGAACCGGTTACCTTAAACAGCGCATCCCAGCACAGTCTTCTTTTGGTAATCATTGCCGTGCCTATACCCCTGACGGTTGCTTCTTGGGTGTGCTACGCTTCAACTCTGAAAGCGGGCAGTGGCAACCTGAGAAGGTTTTTCAGCCATCCTAAAGCTAATAAGCAGCTTGAATTCCTGTTTTTTGGTAAGTATAAGGTTAAAAAGGGCTTGACAGCTTGCCTATAATTGGAATATAGTTCAACCAATGTTAAAAAGGAGGTGACAAGAATTGCAAGCGTATTGTTTTAAGTGCAGGAAGAAGGTTGAGATTAAGAATGCGGAGCGGG
>DAOWJC010000002.1 GCA_030640595.1 Dehalococcoidia bacterium
CTTCATCCTTGGGGACATTCGCCAACCGGGGGAGGATTATGCCTATGAGCTCTTGCACCTGCTTCAGAAGGACAGGGTGAAGAATCAACTCATCCTTGAACTATTCTCTCCCGCCTCGGGGGACTTTCTGCACCAGGTGGGTCTGTCCTGTCCTGGCTTTTGCCTGGAGATTTCTCCTGAATCTCATGACCCCGAGGTAAGGAGAGCCGCTGGCAAACCCTATTCCAATCAAGCCCTGGAACAAACCCTGAGCGACGCCCTTAATGCCGGCTGCAGCCGACTGGATGTATTTTTTATGATTGGACTGCCGAAACAACCCCCGGAGTCGGTAATGGATACCATTGATTACTGCGACTGTCTGTTAGAGAAGTTTAGGGGAGATAAGCGGCTTTCTCTGTTTATTGCCCCCCTGTCGCCTTTCCTTGACCCGGGCAGTCTGGGCTTTGAGCAGCCGGAGCGCTATGGCTATCGCATCCTGTTTCGGACACTGGAGGAGCACCGCCAGGCGCTACTCTCGCCAAGCTGGAAGTATTCCCTGAATTATGAGACGGAGTGGATGACACGCCAGCAGATTGTAGACACTGCTTATGAGGCTATACTGCGCCTTAACCGCTTGAAAGCAAAACACGGGGTTATCTCCAAACAAATGGCTGAGGTGGGGGAGCAGCGCCTTGAAGCTGCTTCGGAGATGCTCCATCGCATTGACGAGATAATGTCTAAAGGTAACGCTGAGAAGGAGCTATCCGGCTTGAAAGCAAGGGTAGACGAGATAAATATGTTTCCAGTGAGTGAGAAGATGCAGTTAGAGCTACCTCTTGGGCTGATTAAGCTAAAACCGTGGCGCTTTCTGTGGTCTTTGATGACTGGGCGATGGTGAGCCCTGGTATTATAACAGCGTTCATTAACCTCTAAGGTCTTCCTTGCGAATTTTACCGGTGGCAGTTTTAGGCAAAGAATCCATAAATATAACCTGCTTGGGTACTTTGAAATCAGCCATGTGTTTTCGGCAAAATCGCCTAATCTCTTCTTCCGTGGTTACCTCCCCTTCCTTTAAGCTGATAACCGTCCTCACCACCTCCCCCCGCAGCTCATCAGGAATCCCTACAACCGCCGCTTCAGCCACCTTGGGGTGGGTATACAACACATCCTCAACATCACTGGGATAGATATTCTGACCCTTTACGATAATCATCTCCTTTTTCCTACCCAAGATAAAGAGATAGCCATCTTCATCAACCCTGCCAATATCACCAGTATAGAGCCAGCCATCCCTTATCACCTCAGCAGTGGCTTGAGGATTATTATAATATCCCTCCATTATCGGTCCGGTAACAATTATCTCACCCGGTTGATTGAGAGGTAGTTCCTTGGCATTATCATCTACAATCTTCACTTCCCATCCAGGCAGGGCTTTCCCTACCGAGCCGAGCTTTCCTGTGCCATCAATGGGCGGGCAGGTAACATGACATACAGCTTCGGTTAAACCCCAAAAATCAATAAGGTCAAAACCATAGTGTTGCTTAAACCGCTGTATAATATCAACCGACAGAGGCGCACCAGCACTGCCACACAAGCGGAGGGAACTCAAATCATTCTTTACTCCCTCCTTGCCGGCTATATCAACCGCTAGAGCAAAGATATAGGGCACTCCTAGAAACATTGTGCCCCTCTCCCTTTCAATAGTTGCCATAAAATTACTAATAGATAGCCCTGTCCCCGGTACTATTACTACGGTGCTACCTTTGTAAACAGAAGCTAGCATTACGGCTACCAAGCCAAACACGTGGTACATAGGCAAAGCAAATAGCATCACGATGTCTTTATCGGTTTGCTGAAATCCGTCTCCTGATATAGCTGCCTCTGTCACCAAGCTTTGGTGGAACAACATAGCCCCTTGGGGACGATTGGTGGGTCCTCCGGTGTAGCCAATATGGGCTATATCTTCAGGCTCTAGCCCTGCTTCAACACTACTTGACGAACCGGTAGCCATGATTTCCCGATAGCTAAGGAATTGACCCTCATACTTGGAACCTAAATCAATGACCTGCTTGATAGATTTAAACCTTGGTAAAGCAGGAACTAATGGCTCCAGAGTAGGGCTTTCCGCCACCAGAACTTTAGGCTGACAGTTATCAAACAGGGAGGCTAATTCGTCAACCTTATACGTAATATCCAGAGGTACAGCTATACTACCGGCCTTGACAATCCCAAAATAGATAATGGCAAATTCCGGGCTATTAGGTAGTAGCATTGCTACCCTGTCGCCTTTATTTACCCCCGTTCTTATTAAGGCATTGGCTACCTTGTTTGAGGTTTCGTCTAACTCGGCGTAAGATAACCTGCGGTCACCCAGAACAATAGCCGTCTTCCTGCCATACCGACCCGCTGCCTCCTCCAGCATTAGTTTCAGGTTCATTACTTGCTCTCCTCGGAATTTGATTAAGCCAGTGTAGCAGATGCCTCCTCCCTTTGCCAAGCGATAACCTTAGGTCATCTATCGGAGGAAACGGCTACATTTACTCAATGTCACTAGACATAAAGCTAGATTTCTAGTAGACTTAAGTAAGAAGTCGGGGCGAGAGGATTTGAACCTCCGACCTCAGCGTCCCGAACGCTGCGCGCTACCAAACTGCGCTACGCCCCGCTCACTTTATTATAGGCTGATTTAACCTGTTCAGCAAGAAGGGTGAACTAAAAATAGGAGTAGAGTTGATGAAATACTGCATTCTGATAATTGACGGCGCCTCGGGTTGGGCGTTGCCTGAGCGTGGTGGTAAGACCTGTTTGGAGCTGGCTCATACTCCAAACCTGGATGCCATGGCGCAGGCAGGCACTCTCGGGCTTATCCGCACTGTGCCGCTGGGGATGGAACCCTCTAGCGCCTGCGCCTGTATGTCGGTGCTTGGTTATGACCCAAGGGTCCATTACCGCGGTCGGGCTGCCATTGAAGCCAGGAGTATGGGCATTCCTATTGGCGATGGGGAGGCCGTTTTTCGCTGCAATTTAGTGGCTGTTCAGGATGGTAAGATGCGGGACCACAGTTCGGGTCATATTAGCACCAGTGAGGCGCAGCAGATTATTGCTGCTTTAAACGAAAGCCTGGGTAATGACCAGGTGCACTTTTACCCCGGTGTCAGCTACCGACACATATGCCAGCTCAAGGGGCGGGAGGATACCCTCTTAGCTACCTGCACCCCTCCCCATGATATTCTGGATAAGCCAATTGCTGAGTTTTTGCCCCGTGGTCCGGGGAGTGACCTGCTGCGAGACCTGATGATACGCTCAGAGGCTGTAATCCGAGACCATCCGGTGAATGTAAAGCGGAAGGCTCGTGGAGATATCCCGGCGACAATGATTTGGCTCTTCTGGAGTAGTGGTAGAGAGCCTGATATGCCTGCTTTCAAACAAATTTATGGTCTTGATGCCGCGATGACATCTGCGGTTGACGTTCTTCGCGGTCTAGCTCGAATGACGGGTATGGAGGTATTGGATATACCGGGGGTGAAAGATGGGCTGGATAATGATTTTACTGCTCAGGGAGCTGGGGCCCTGGCGGCACTTAATAAGCGTGATTTGGTCGTTATTCATATTGAGGCGACGGACGAAGCGTCTCACACTGGCTCAATTGACGATAAGGTAGAAGCTATCCAGCGGGTAGATAGAGAGGTTGTC
>DAOWJC010000082.1 GCA_030640595.1 Dehalococcoidia bacterium
CCTGGGCTCATATTGATGTGGGGGTAACTACTGCCTTCCTACAACGAGAATATCAGCACGCCCTGAATGGCAGAGAGACTCCTGACTGTCGGTATAAAACCTGTAATGCCTGCGGACTCCAGCACTGGCAGCCTGATTGCCGGCAAAAGTATCAGCAGCTCAGTCAAAACCAAGGTACCCCAAAGGACTAGTCAAAGCAGGCAAGTGCCACCACCTTATCACCCGGGTCAAGCCTCATCAGCTTCACCCCCTGGGTACTCCTGCCCTGAAGAGTGATGCCCCGTCTCGGGTCTTTCTCCTTCACTGGGGTGTTGATAATAATACCACCAGCAGATACAATCATTACCTGTTCAGACTGAGTAACTGACCTGGCAGCAGTAATACCACCCGTTTTTCCAGTAAGCTTAAAAGTCCTGACCCCACTGCCAGCCCTATGCTGTCGTGGATAATCATCAATTGGGGTGAGTTTACCGAAGCCCCCGGTGGTAACTACTAAAAGGAAGGCATCTGGATAGGCAATATCCATACTGACTACCCGGTCATCAGTCGCCAGGTGAATACCACGCACCCCGCCGCTAGTTCTGGAGCTAGC
Organism: Dehalococcoidia bacterium; assembly: GCA_030640595.1. Lineage (GTDB taxonomy): Bacteria > Chloroflexota > Dehalococcoidia > Dehalococcoidales > DAOWJC01 > DAOWJC01. Next base: position 593 of record DAOWJC010000082.1, read on the forward strand.
TCTTAAACCAGATACGGCAAACCTGATTGACTGCCCTTTTTCGGTTACTAATATAACATCATCCTTATCAGTAGCTAACCGTGCTGCAACCAACTCATCCCCTGCCTCCAAATCCATAGCGATAAGTCCGCTACTCCGCACTGAAACAAAATTATCCAAAGGTGTCTTTTTTATCTCCCCGCGGCAAGTAGCCATCAATAAATAGGCATCCGGTTTAAAATCGGTCACCGCTACCATAGCTGTGACTCTCTCACTATCAGTAATAGGGAACAGATTAATCACCGCTGTCCCTTTAGCTGTCCGAGAGCTACTGTCTGGGATTTCATAGCACTTAAGACGGAAGACCTTGCCCCGGTTGGTGAAGAACAGAAGCTCATCATGGGTATCAGCCACCACCAGAAGATTTACTGCATCAGCCTCCCTGGTTACCATGCCAATAATACCCCTGCCACCGCGATGCTGTAGCGGGTAAGCACGGGATGGCACCCTTTTGACAAACCCCCTATTACTGAGCGTCACCACCACCCTTTGATGAGGGACAAGGTCTTCCTCACGAAATTCCATCACCCCTTGCTCAGTTATCTCGGTTCGCCGTGGGTTACTATGCTTAGACTTTAATTCATTCACGTCTTCCTTTATCAGGAGAAGCATTCTCCTTGGGTTAGCCAGAAGGTCTTCCAAATAAGCAATGGTCTTTACTACCTGGGCATATTCATCAAGTAACTTTTGCCGCTCTAAATTAGCCAACCGGCGTAACTGCATATCAAGAATAGCCTGAGCCTGAGCCTGAGACAAGTCAAAGTCAGCCATAAGATTCTGGCGAGCCGCTTCAGCAGTTTTAGATTTTCGGATAGTAGCAATCACCCTATCTATATTGTCCAAAGCGATTTTAAGCCCCTCCAGGATATGAGCCCTTCCCTTAGCCATTTTCAGCTCAAACCGGGAGCGCCGAGTGATAACCTCGTGACGGAAATCTATATAATACTGAAGTGCCTCTTTAAGGCTGATTACCCGAGGTTGACCATCAACCAGAGCCAGCATATTAACAAAGAAGGCTGACTGCATTGAGGTATATTTATACAGGTTGTTGAGCACCTGCTGCGATCCAGCTTCTCGCCTTAGCTCAATAACAATACGCATACCCTGACGGTCTGACTCGTCGCGCAACTCACTGATGCCAGTAATTTTCTTATCCTTGACCAGATTAGCTATTCTCTCCACCAGGGCAGCCTTATTTGTCTGATAAGGAAGCTCGGTAACCACTATCTGGCGACGTCCAGCCTCTGAAGTACCTCCCACATAAGCCCTAGCTCGGACTATTACTCTACCGTGTCCGGTAGCATAGGCACTCTTAATCCCCTCCTGCCCCAGAATGATGCCAGCGGTAGGGAAATCAGGCCCTTTAATAAATTGGATAAGTTCATCAACCGTGGCTTCAGGGTTATTAATGAGATAAGAAATGGCATCGCATACCTCGCCTAGGTTATGAGGAGGAATATTGGTAGCCATCCCTACCGCAATTCCAGTGCTACCATTAACCAGTAAATTGGGTAATCGTGTCGGCAGAACCACCGGCTCCTGAAGGCTATCATCAAAATTGGGCATAAAGTTAACGGTATCCTTATCAATATCAAGCAACATCTCCTCAGCAATCTGAGCCAGGCGTGCCTCGGTATAACGCATCGCTGCTGGAGGGTCATTATCCACACTACCATAATTGCCCTGCCCATCAACCAGGACATGTCGCATAGAGAAGTCCTGTGCCATGCGCACCATCGCATCATAAACAGAGGCGTCACCGTGAGGATGATACTTACCCAATACCTCACCGACAACACGAGCACTTTTCTTATAGGGGCCGGCATGATTTAGCCCCAGGCCAGCCATAGCATAAAGAATTCGCCGGTGTACCGGCTTTAACCCATCCCGCACATCGGGTAAGGCACGAGAAACAATGACGCTCATAGCATAGTCAAGATAAGAGCTCCTCATTTCATCTTCTATAAGTACTGGTTTGACTTTTCCTAAAACCATGCTCGGTTGAACCTCCTATTCCTCTTTTTCAGCCTCATTCTCAATGTCAGGGGGCTCCTCAGGCAATAACTCCCCTTCCTCACCACCTATTATGGTATAGCCGGGCTCCGTGGGCAATGCCTCCTCATACTCCAACTCACGCCTAATTATTCTATCGCCAATGTAAGGACGAAGATTCTCAACCCCCTTCGGAGGGAAGGAAGGTCGCCCTACCTGACTGGGGTCCTGATATACCTCCCTAATAATGACTGAAATTTTGTCTTCCGTTGAGCTGAGGATAGCGGCTGCATACTCATTACCACCCTCCATTAATTTAATAAGTCGCTGCCCATGTTTAGGGACTACTTGCCCTAAATACTCCCCACGACCATTCTCAACTATTAAACTAGACCCATCTATCTTCAAATATACCTTATCACCGGCCACCATTCTGGCCAGTATCTCCGGTGGCGCCAGATGGTAAAGGTCAACCACTCCGGCCTTGCCTGTTTCCTCAATAAAATGTTGCGGCTCGACCTTATGAGAATCACGCTCTGGACTAACTAAAGTCTCCCCCAAATGGGCTAAGCGACGAAGATTTTTCCCGGCAATGGTATTATAAGGGGCAATTTCTATAGCTCGTTCGTAGGCTTCCCTTGCCTGAGAATACTCCCCCAGCTCCATATAGGCTTTGCCCAAACGATTATAGGCATCAACATCGCTGGGAAAGCTCTCTATTAAGTTCTTATTAACCGCTATCGCCTCCCGCCACCGACCTTGCATAGCTAAGGCTATAGCCTGTTTACTGCCCTGCCGTCTCAGTCTTACCTGTTCCTCTTCCTGATATGTCACTCTCTACCCCCTGTAATCACCCTTAACCACTACTCTACACTAGCCAAAATAGTCGAAAAAGTCAAAGTTTTCATGGGGGCATTTTAATACAGGAAAGACCCCCCAATTTATTTACGGGAGCGAAATTGATAAAATTGACAAGCTGCCCTAGCTATGATAAGGTTTAATCCGCCTACAAGTAAAAGAGGCTATATTTAATAGAAGGGAGAACATAATGCGAGACAGGGTGGAAGAAGCATTAGACAAGATACGGCCCAGCCTGATGGCTGATGGTGGTAACGTAGAACTGATTGCTGTCAATGATGGCGTGGTCAAAGTAAAATTGACCGGTGCCTGCAGTGGTTGTCCTATGGCTACCATCACCCTCAAGATGGGCATTGAACGAATACTAAAGCGAGAAATCCCTGAAATTAAGGAAGTAGTCGCTGCCTAACCGGTCTATTCTGCCATTTCCAG
>DAOWJC010000044.1 GCA_030640595.1 Dehalococcoidia bacterium
GAAAAGGTAGAATGAGTAGCCTATAATTAGATAGGCTTAATAAAGGAGGTATCAAATGGGCAACACACAGGAAAATTTGCAGGAGGCTTTTGCCGGGGAAAGCCAGGCCAACCGTCGCTACCTGTTCTTTGCTGACAGGGCAGAAAAGGATGGTCATCCCCAGATAGCCAGGCTATTTCGTGCCGTAGCCGAAGCTGAAACGGTTCACGCCCGCAGTCACCTTCAGACTATGGGTGGTATAAAGTCGACAAGGGAAAATCTGGAAGTCGCCATTGGTGGGGAACACTACGAGTTCACCCAAATGTATCCCGGCTTCATCGAGCAGGCCGAATCTGAAGATAATAAGCGGGCTCTGTCCAGTTTTACCTGGGCCAACAAGGTAGAGGAAATCCACCATGGACTATACCAGCAGGCACTTAAAGTCCTTGATGCGGGGCAACAGCTAAAGGACGAGTCTTACTTTGTCTGCCAGGTTTGCGGCTATACTGTAGCCGGGGAAGCCCCCGACACCTGCCCCATATGTGGTGCCCCACTCAGCAGATTCAAGCGGGTGGAGTAGGTGGAGAACGGCCTAACCACCCCTCCACCAACTTCTCCTCACCCCGCTTGCTGGTTACTTTCCCATCCAGCTTCGCCTCGTGAAGTAGATTCAGTATTTCTTTGATGCGGGGACCGGGGGCTATGCCTATCCTTTTCAAATCGTTGCCGGTGAGGGCTGACTTGACATAACGTAATTTATCTAGAAATAGCTGGATGTGCTGGCGAGCCACAGGCGAATCGCAGGCTAACGAATTAGCCACGATGGCTGGGGGACAGTAGCCATGAAGGAGGCGGTAGATACGGCTTGGGATAAGTCCGGGGTCAGCTAAGGATTGGATTTTGGCTTTGAGGCTACTACTATCCCTGAGCGTCTGGGCTAATGATTTAGGGAATCTGAGGTATGAAATCAGGTGCTCAGTCTCTTCGTTAGTTAGCGGGTAAGCCAGAAGAGCTAGGTAGAGTCCGACTGGTGGTAAATTAGGTGAGCTTAGTTGCCGAGCCTGCTCGAATTTTTTAGCTAGCCATCCGTTGCCTTTTAAAGATGGGTGTAATTTGGCTAACACTCCTAGCTCTTCAGCGCGGTGGAGGACTTTCTCCGGGAACTCTTCCTGTAATATGCATTCCAGCTCATATCGTATTCGGTCGCCACTAATGGTATCTAGCATAGGTATATCTCGTTGAAGTAACTGTAGGGTATTTGGTTCCAGCTGGAAGTTTAGCCGTTGCTCGTAACGCAGACCACGCCAAATACGGGTAGCATCATCAATAAAGCTTCTCTCATGTAGAATGCGGATGAGTTTATGCTCAAGGTCGTCCCTGCCTCCATATAGGTCAATCAATTCGCCGTAATGGCTGGGGTTGAGCTTGATAGCCATAGTGTTGATGGTAAAATCGCGCCGAAACAGGTCTTTATCAATAGAACCGGGCTTCACGCTGGGCAGCGCTCCCGGCTTGGCATAGGTTTCTGAGCGGGCAGTAGTTAGGTCAATACTCCACTTATTCCACTGGAGTTTGGCGGTATTGAAACGGGGATGAGTTATGATTTTCCCCTGCTTAATCTTTATTATTAGCTGCTGGGCTAAATCTATGGCGTTACCTTCTACCACCAGGTCAAGGTCAAGGTTGGTTCGTCCCAGAAGCAGGTCACGAACCACACCACCGACAAGGTACAGGCTCTGCCCTTGACTGGCAGTAACCTCGCCGGCTACCTGCATAAAGTTGACCAGCTCGGCTGGTAGCTGTTCTTCAATTTTGCTGGCTAAATTAATAATCTCAGACATTTTCCTGGCTCTTGAAATTCGGACAAACTTATTGTTCAGCTTCCTTTTTTTCCTCAGCTTCCTTTTTTTCCTCAGCTTCCTTAATTACCTTTGCAAATCTTGGGTCTCCACGCATCTCGTCAAGGATTGGCCACTCCTTCAATGCCCTAATAGGAATATCTGTACCCACTGCTGCCGGTAGTAGCTCGAAAAATTCGTCTGGTCGCTCAAGAAGCGAAGCTCGGACTAATACATATCTGCGGTTTTTGGCTGAGCAATCGAATGCTCTAACTTCTCCCTCGACTTCTGTCCAGCGTTCTTGACGTTTTATGCACAACCACCTATTAAATTTACAGATCAGCATATGGTCTTCTGATGCTTCCCTATCTTGTTCACCCCAAGCTGTGAGTAATTCGGCTACGTACCAATGGCGGCTTAACAGGCGACGGTATATCGCATCGGTAAGCCCTGTGACTCCGCTATAACGCGTTTCGTTATCTCCGGGTAGGAGCTTCCTCCATACTTCTTGGCACAGTAGCAGACCTGAAACTTCAAATGCATTGATAGCCTGCTCAATATAGGCGTCATCGATTGTTAAAGTATCACCCAGAGAAGGTTTGGACATAAATGGCTCTACTTGTTCCCAGTCCACGTTAGACAGATAGCGTTCAGTCACACGACCTCCGGCATGCACCATTATGTGGCGTCGCTGAAAGTATTCATTCCACTGTGCCCATTCAGGAACTAACAGTTTCATATCAATCTTCATGCGGGACTGGAAGAATTCTCGCCAATCATTGACTGACTCTCTAAGTAGCTTATCAATTCGGTCTGAAATAATCGAGCGCAAAGCTTCATCTATTGAGCTGAATTGCTTGAGTTCATTAACGCTGAGCACCTTGTCATCGGTAGATATAGCATCTGGGGCGATGCGGTAGAATGCGTGAGCTAGGTCAGCAACTAAAACCTCGAAGTAGCTAACCAGAGACATCAAAATACTCTTGTTCAGCAGCTCCCGATGAAAATCGCTTGGAACATCACGAAAAATGACCTTTAACAGCTTTAGAGCAAATTCTTCGACCAGCGGGCTCGTTACCTCCGCAGCCCTAGGCGCCCGCACCTTTTTGCTTTTCTTGGTAACCCTACCCCTAAGACTTTCAAGGAAATTCCCTAGTTCCTCCACTTCATCTTTGCTCGCTCGTTGCCCAAAATCTCTAATAATTTCCCTTATATAAGCCTGTCGCTCCCTTTTAATTCCTCTTTTCATTTTGGCAACAAAAGGATTGAGGCGCGAGAAGAACTCCCGAAGCGCCGTGATAGAATCTGCATACCGTGTGAATACACTTGAAAGTTTTGATGATTCCTTTGACTTCAGCTCACTTTCTGTTTCTTGTGAGGAAGTAGTTTTGTTTTGTTTTTGCCTAGTCATCTTTCCCTGCCTCCATTCGCCTTTTTATCTAATGTAGCCCGAATTATAACACAGGTTGTTGCTCAGTTCATTGGGTTATTAGCCAACGGTAATTCAGGTTAGATGGATGATGGCTATGCCGCCGACAATCAGGGTGGTGGCAATGAGCCGTAAGGCTAGCATTCTTCTACC
>DAOWJC010000090.1 GCA_030640595.1 Dehalococcoidia bacterium
CACATTATCGCAGGCTGCCGAGAGGAACCCTGAAATCCATAACACAAAAGGTATAAGAATGATGAGACTGCCTCCACCGATATCCATCATGGACTCAGCTATTATATCAGTAATACCAACATACTTGAGACAGCCAGCTTTAGCAAATAAAAACATGAAGAATATCAGTGTCCACCAGTCAACATCCCTCATCAGAAGTTCCCGGGCTAGGGGTCGCTGCCATAGCATTACTATCCCCGCCCCGGCGATTGCGGTAGCCACCAGTAGCGTATTATGTTCAAGCCCAAGGGCAAGCTCCATTCGGTGATGAAAAGCCAGAGAAATAATAACCAAAATAAATATAATGGCACTACCCATAAAAAGCCGTCTATCCTCGACTTTAGCCCATTCATCGAGGAAACCTGCCTTGCTCTCTTTGGCTTTAGCTTCAACCTTCTCTTTAAGCAGACGGAGGTCACCCCTTTGCCAGAACAAGACTATGACCATAAGGCTAATGAGTGAGATTACTCCTATGGGGAAAGCCGTCACTATGAAATCCTCAAAGGTCAGACCTGACCTGAGTGCAATCAGAATCCCTATCGGGTTTCCCAGAACCGTCCAAGAGCTGCCAATGTTGGTGGCTAATACCACCGATATAATATATTTTACCGGGTTTACCTCATAAAAGTCGCAGAGGTCAAGCACCAGTGCCGTTATGAAAAGTATTGAGGTCACCTCATCCACCATAGCCGCCATTATGCTTGCCATAGCCAGGATGATGAGCATCAACCGGTTTGGTTCAAATCTTGAAAGCTTTAGTGCCTTTGCCAGCAGCCATCGGAAGAACCCGGAGCGCCTCAACAGCCCAACAATCACCATCATTCCCACCAAGAATAGGATGACATCCAGGTTCATAAATTCAATGGTATGCTGTAAGTCTATGGTTCTGGTGAGCAGCAGTATCACTATACCTAAAAAAGCAATGGCTACTCTGAATCGCCAGAACATGAGGGTGCCGATAACGAGGGCAATAAAAATAGTGGCGGCAATAGTCTGCGTCACATTATGTAGCAAGAAATAGAACCCGACACCAATAGCAGCGTTGATTGCCAAATAAATGACAAACTCTTTTGGTGTCCCTACTACTTCCTTACCTTCAAACTCTGCCAGTTAATCGCCTTCCTTCTTTTCAGACTCTACTATTTAGCCAGTCTTTTTCCTTGTAAAAGCCGTGGCTATTATACAACAACAAAATCCTCCCCGCAATAGGTGGGATAATCGCTTAGCCTAAACCAATACCTGAAGCGAATAAAGCATAGGCGCCAAAGATATAGAGCCCGATTAAAGCCAGACCATACCAACTGATGATGAAAAAGGTCTTGCGCTTCTGCCGAAATCGGAGTCCAACAATAACCAGGAGGTTCATCACCACTACCACTGCAGCCGTGATAAGATGAGCACTTGACACCGAGCCGAGAACAGGTCCTTGAATATAGAAAAGGTCAACAGAGAAGATATGGGCGATGTCAAGCATATTGGCACCTAATATGTTAGCCACTGCCATATCTATGGCACCCAAGCGAAGGGCAGCGGTAGTAACCACCAACTCGGGCATCGAGGTAGCAATTGCCAGAAATAAACTGCCAACAAAGCTGGCATCCCAGCCGGTAGTCTGGGCAATCTCATTACCAATGAATGCTAGCCATATTCCAGCGCCAATAACGGCTGCTGCCGCCAGGACGAACTTGAACCATACTGTCCTTATACGGCTCTCTTCATATTGTCGGGGGCTAGCTTGTAGCGGCTGTATTTGGTAACTGCGCTCAAAGTGGAATACCCCCCATACCCCGGCTAAATATAATATGAGGATGATAATGCTTGAGATGCTCACCCACCCCAGAGCTAATCCAGAAAACTTTCCCCCACCAAGGATACTCCCAGCAGCGATAGCAATAAGCAATATTCCCAAGCCTGCCAAGGCTATATGCCTTAAGCTTACCTTGCTCAAAATTGGGGTAGGATGGTATAAGATATCTAATAAAGCCAGGATAGCGAGATTGAAGAGGCAGCTCCCGAAAAGGGTGCCCAAGGCTAGGTCAGGGACACCGACCAAGGCAGCCGAACTCACTCCAGTGACTACTTCAGGTGCGGAGGTAACAGTGGCCAGAAGTACCAGACCTATCCATATCCCTCCCAAACCTGTCTTCTCAGCAATGACATCTCCGTATCGGGCTAGCTTTGTCCCAGCGACTAGGATGATGACGAAACACAGGAGAAACTTTAACCAAACCAAAGCTTGAGGCTCCTTGGGATTAACAACCTGCTTCAAGCATACTATATCAGGGGCAAGCCCGTAAAGCATGTGATATAATATTAAGTGTGGGAGAGGTGTCCGAGTGGTTTATGGTGCCGCTCTCGAAAAGCGGTCTCGCCTATGGCGAGCGTGGGTTCGAATCCCACCCTCTCCGCCAAAAGGAGGTATTTGATATGTAAAACAAGCAAAGTAGCACTAATGCTAAGTATGCGGTGATCCTAGGAGGTCGCCATGAAGATTATGACTAAAATAGTAATACTCACATTAGCTCTGGTAATTATGGTAATGCCAGCAGTAGCCTGTGCACAACCGACTCCTCCTTCCCCACCGCCCCCACCCGCTCCTAAGAAAATAACGCTAGCTGATGCCCCTGTAGTACTGGATTTATCCCCAGTACTGCCAGCCACCTTCGAACAGGTGGATGCTGCCAGTGAAGGGCTGTCGAATGCAGATATGGGATTGGGTTCCGATTGTAGCGAGGTTGA
>DAOWJC010000034.1 GCA_030640595.1 Dehalococcoidia bacterium
AAGAGCCAGCAGGCTCTCCGTCTAGCTCAGACTTTTGATGGAGAGATAGTAAGCGCTGACAGCCGACAAGTATACTGCCATATGGATATTGGCACGGCTAAACCGACAAGACAGGAGCTATCTCTTGTCCCTCACCACCTGATTGATATAGTTAATCCTGATGAGAATTTTAGCCTGGTTCAATATCAACGCCTAGCCTACAAAGCAATTGATGACATTCACCAGCGTAACAAATTAGCCCTATTAGCAGGTGGCAGTGGACTGTACGTCTGGTCAGTCCTGGAAGGGTGGAGGATACCACAAGTCCCACCCGACCCGGAATTCAGGCATAGTTTGGAGAAGAAGGCAGCTGAAGTTGGCAGGGAGGGGCTTTACCAGGAACTGATGAAGGTTGACCCAATCGCAGCCCAGAGGATTGACTGGCGTAATGTGCGCCGGGTGATAAGAGCTTTTGAGGTGCATAAAGGCACCAAAACCCCCATTTCTCAGCTCCAGCATAAGGAGGCACCACCTTATAATACACTTATTATAGGTCTGACCGCGGACAGGGCAGAGCTATATCGTAGAATTGATTTAAGGGTTGACGAGATGATAAAGCAAGGCTTAATCGGGGAAGTGAAGAAGCTGGTCAATATGGGCTATGACTTTAACCTGCCGGCTATGTCTGGCATAGGTTACAAGCAAGTTGGCATGTTCCTCAAAGGTGAGCTGACCCTGGCAGCGGCTATACAGCAAATCAAGTTTGAAACCCACCGATTCGTCCGTCACCAATATACCTGGTTTCAGTTGAAAGATGATAGGATACTGTGGTTTGATATACAGGGGAAAGTAGAGCCGGAAATCACAACCCGACTGGCTAAATTTATAAGCGGTAGTAATTAAGGGAAAGGGGATATGGTTCAGCATGAATTTTACCAAGTTACAGGGTGCGGGAAACGATTTTATACTGGTTGAAACCAGCGATACGCAGCGCAATTGGTCACCGCTAGCAATAGCTATGTGTAACCGTCACCTTGGTGTCGGCGCTGATGGCTTGCTGGTGCTACTGCCTTCGGATGTGGCTCAGTTTAAAATGCGTATCTTTGATGCTGACGGTTCTGAGGCTGAAGCCTGCGGCAATGGAATAAGGTGCATGGCTAAATATGCCTTCGAAAACGGACTGATTGATAACGAGGCTGACCAGATGCTGGTAGAAACGGTAGCTGGTATCAGGACAATAAAGCTTTATAAAACAGAGGGCAGGCTAACTGAGGTTCAGGCTAGTATGGGTGAGCCAAAGTTTCGCGCTAATGATATTCCAGTAATAATAAGGGAGAGCGAAGGGAAGGTAGTTGACATAAAATCAATGCTGGGCTATCCTGTTACTGTCGACAGGACAGACCTACTCCTCAACCTTATCTCAATGGGGAATCCACACGCCGTTTATTTTTGGCAATATCCAGTATCCGATTTTCCATTATTTGAGCTAGGGTCAAAGGTGGAACACCTAGCAATATTTCCCAATCGGGTAAATTTTGAGGTAGCCAGGGTAGTAAGCCGACAGCAGATAGAAGCCCGTGTCTGGGAACGAGGAGTTGGGGAGACACTGGCTTGTGGCAGTGGTGCCTGCGCCATAGCAGTTGCTGCCCAATTATATGGTTATATAGATAATAAAGTGAATATAAAACTGCCAGGAGGTATACTGGGGGTAGAGTGGGATAGGGTAGGGGAGGTATTCCTTAGCGGTCCAGCGGAAATAGTATTTACTGGAGAATGGTCAGATGAGAATGTCAAGTCGGGTTGAAAATTTACCGCCATATCTTTTTGTGGAAATTACTCAGAAGATTGCTGAGAAAAGAGCCAAGGGTGAGGATGTAGTTAGCTTTGCTATAGGTGACCCCGATATGCCTACGCCACCCCATATAATTGATAGGCTGTGTCGGGCGGCACAAGACCCGGCTAATCATCGCTACCCAGAGACAGCCGGTTTACCAAAATTGCGTCAGGCTATAGCTGAGTGGTATAAAAGGCGTTTCGGGGTTTCTCTAGATGCTGATAAAGAGGTATTACCCCTCATTGGTGCTAAGGAAGGTGTTGCCCATATTGCTTTATGTTTTATCGACCCGGGGGATATTGCCTTGGTGCCTGACCCAGGATATCCCGTTTATTCGGTAAGCACTTTTTTAGCTGGTGGTGAGCCTTACTACATGCCACTTACTGAGGAGAATGATTTCCTCCCTGATTTGAACACTATACCTGACGATGTCCTGAAAAGAGCCAAGCTGCTGTGGATAAACTATCCGAATAATCCTACGGGTGCGGTAGCCGACCTCGATTTTTTCAACAAAGTAGTTGAGTTTGCTCAGCAGCATGACCTGGCTATTTGTCACGATGGGCCATACACAGAGGTTGCCTTTGATGGTTACCAGCCGGTTAGCTTTATGCAGGCAGACGGAGCCAAGGAGGTAGGAGTGGAGTTTCACTCCCTGTCCAAGAGCTATAATATGACCGGGTGGCGGATAGGAATGGTGGTAGGTAACCCTACTATGGTTGATGCCCTAATGAGGGTCAAGTCAAATTTAGATTCAGGGATTCCGCAGGCTATTCAATATGCTGCCATCGAGGCTTTGACCGGACCCCAGGATTGCATTCAGGAGCACAATGCCATTTACCAGAGACGCCGTGACCTGGTTATTGATATGTTAAATAGCATCGGGCTTAAAGCTAGACCACCGAAGGCAGGACTATATATCTGGGCTAAAGTTCCTGAAGGCTATACCTCTGTGGACTTTGCTACCGATTTATTGGAGAAGGTCGGGGTGGTAGTTACCCCAGGGGCAGGTTATGGCAGGGGTGGGGAGAGTTATGTGCGGTTATCCTTAACCATCACGGATGCAGGGCTGGT
>DAOWJC010000060.1 GCA_030640595.1 Dehalococcoidia bacterium
AGTCTGCTCTATTGTCCGAGCTAGCTGAAGGGTAGTTTTTATGGGGCGTTCCTGCACAATGCGGCGTGCTATCTTATGGCTGTGGCTTTCCTCGCCATATGTTTTTATAAGGTGAGCTAGTTCGCTCTCAGAGTATGTGTTGATGATATCAGCGGCGGTAACCTCCTGGTTGGGGCTCAACCGCATATCTAACGGTGCCTCACGTTGAAAGCTGAAACCACGACCATTACTATTGAGTTGAAAGGAGGAGAGCCCCAGGTCAAACAAAATACCATGCACGGGGAGGAAGTCATATTTGATACAGATAGCCTGTAAGTTAATGAAGTTTTCGTTAATGAGAAGGGTTGAGCTACCATAGGCTTGCAGCCTTGCCTGGTTCATTTTTATAGCGTCAGGGTCAGCATCAATGCCCAGTAGCTGCCCGCCGGGTGAGCTATGGTCTAAGATGGCAGCGGCATGCCCGCCACCCCCGAGGGTGCAATCAATATAGCGACCCCCAGGCTGAACAGCCAGTGCCTCGATGGTCTCTTTGAGTAGAACTGGAATATGAGTAGAGGCTAACATCACTAAAACCCTCAATGCCTTTCCAGGCTTTCTATGATTTGCCAGGCTTGCTCTTGGCTAGCCGCCTTTTCTTCCTCCCAAAGCACTATGTTCCATATCTCAAGATAAGTATTAGCTCCAGCTATAACTACTTCATCCACAATCTCGGCATACTCTCGTAGTGGAATAGGTAGGGCTATCCTGCCTTGCCCATCAATACTGAGATAAAAGGCAGTAGCGAAAATAGCCCGATTTAACCTTCTCAGCTTACTGGGGGTGAATGAACCGGTAGTAAGTGAAGCCGCCAACTTTTTCCACTCGGCTAGTGGGTAGGCCCAGACGCACTTCTCTACCCCGGGCATTAATACCACTCCGTCTTTTAGTTCTCTTCTGAATCTGGGTGGGAGGGGTACTCTGCCCTTCTGGTCAATTTTATACTCAAATTCACCGAAAAACATTTTTAACCCTTAAACTCCTTGATTTACCACTTTTCCCCACATTTTACCATCTATAGCACACATTTCCCCTTTTGTCAAGTCTTGTCACAAAAATTGTTTAAAATTGCCCCATTTTGCTAGATGTTTTATGTGTGGTAGAATAGAATCTGTGTAACCTGCCAGGCAGTCTTAAGGCAGTTCAGGTGCTTGAGGAGGCGCTCTCTGTTATTCTCTGTGCTGTGGAAACTATGAAGGGAGAGGTTATTAAGCATACAACCCCAGAAATTGGAAAGGATTAGGTCGGTGCAAATTGATATTCTGACGCTATTTCCCCAGATGTTCCAAAGCCCGTTTAGTGTTGGTATTTTCAAACGGGCTATTGAGCGCAAGCTGGTCAGGGTTAATATTCATAATATTCGAGACTATACTCATGATAAGCATCACACCGTTGATGACTATCCTTATGGCGGTGGAGCTGGTATGGTACTCAAGCCCGAGCCTATTTTTGAGGCAGTAGAATCAATAAAGTCAGATATATCGCTTAAACAAGGCGTTGATGTGTTGCCAATTATTCTGCTTACCCCGCAGGGTCGCCTTTTTTCTCAACAAATTGCCCTGGAGCTATCAAAATATAATCATCTAATTCTTATCTGTGGTCACTATGAAGGGGTGGATGAGCGAGTGCATGAGTATCTGGCTACCGATGAGATTAGTATTGGCGATTATGTGCTTAGCGGTGGCGAGCTAGCGGCTATGGTGGTAATAGATGCTGTGGTCAGGCTATTGCCCGGGGTTCTTGGTTCAGAGGCTTCGCCACTGGATGAATCTCATGCTACTGGGCTGTTGGAATACCCCCAATACACTCGTCCCCCGGCGTATAGAGGGTGGCCAGTATCCGAAGTTTTGCTTTCGGGAAATCATGCCCAGATTGCTAGGTGGCGCCGTGAGCAGGCTATCTTACGCACTCTTAAGCGTCGTCCCGAGCTATTAGACAAAGCTAATCTAAGTTTACAGGAAAGGCAGTTAGTAAGCAGGCTTGAAAAATCTAATTTACCTGGAGAGTCTAAGGGAAAATGAATATAGCATCACTAGTTGAAGTCAAACCAAATCCTAATATTCCAGCTTTTGGCCCCGGTGACACGGTAAAGGTCAGTATTAAGATTGTGGAAGGGGAGAAGGAGCGCACCCAGCTATTTCAAGGGGTTGTAATTAAGGTTCGGCGTGGTGGAGTCGGCTCTAGCTTTACCGTGAGGCGTGTTACCCATGGTGTAGGTGTAGAGCGTACCTTTCCTCTATATTCACCACTTGTGGAGAAGGTAGAAGTGGTGCGGCGCGGAAAAGTACGCCGGGCTAAGCTTTACTACCTGCGTGGGCTCAGTGCCAAGGCATCTCGTATCAAGGAAAGACGGTTAAGCAAGCAAGAGTTGGAGCGGGAACGAGAAGCAGCACAAAAGCTGAAACAAGAGCAAAAGTTGAAACGGGAACAAGTAGCAGCACAGAAGCTGAAGCAAGAGCAAGAACCAGAGCCAGAACAGGAACCAGAACAGAAGCTGGAACAGGAACCAGAGCAAAAGCTGGAGCAGGAACCGGCGCCAGAGTCGGAACTGGAACAGGAACCAGAACAAAAGCTGGAACGGAAACAAGAGCAGGAGTAGACTAGAGCTACTTAATTGGAGCATAGCAGGTGGGGTATGCCGAGGTTAGCGTTAATTCGCCAGTAGCCCAGCGCCGGACATTTAGCTATGCTATACCTTCTGGTCTAAGTGTTGAGGTCGGGCAGGCGGTATGGGTTCCTTTTGGCGATAAGCTCCTCCAGGGTATCGTTTTAGAGCTAACCCAATACCCGGCTGTGGAGGAGACCAGGGAAATAGCCGGTATTATTGAGCCCCGTCCCATATTATCCCCCTCCCAGGTATTGTTGGC
>DAOWJC010000147.1 GCA_030640595.1 Dehalococcoidia bacterium
GAAACAGCCTGATTACGAGCCAGGGTATTATCATGGAACCAACCAACGGCATCCTGTCTCTTGACCAGTTCGGTTATATCAAGTAGGGGCTGACCCAGCCACCGCTTCAACAATCTGCCTCCCATAGCTGTTTTGGTCAGGTCAATTATTGACAGCAATGAGACACCGGTTGCCGAGCGGCTGTGGAAAAGTTCCAGGTTACTCTGGGTGCTTACATCCAGCGCCATAAATGAACCGGTGGAATAGGTAGTCAGCCGTGTCAGTTGTCCCAGGACCCCCTTCTGCGTTTCCTGAATGTAGTGAATAATGGAACCGGCGGCTCTTATTGCCAGGGGCAGATGACCACAACCGTAGCCGTCAAGGGTGGCGACACCAAAATGGTCAAGCACGGTTTGACGGGCTACCTCCAGCTCAAACCAGTAATCGTCAAGGCGAGTTACCGAAGCGGTTAAGCCTAAGTCGGATAATTCGGAACTTTTAGCCGTAATAATCTCCGGGGGTCTAAGTCGCTCCAGTTCGGGAATAGCCCTTTGAAGTGGAAGCTGAGTGGTAGCAAACTCGCTGGTGGTTATATCAACATAGGCAATTCCCATCTCATCATCACCTAAAACCAGGCTGGTTAAGTAATTATTTGTCTTGCTGTCAAGGAGGCTGGGCTCAACCACCGTGCCCGGTGTTACCAGGCGGATGACCTCACGCTGGACTAAGCCTTTAGTCTCCCCGGGCTTGGTTATTTGCTCACAGATAGCAACCTTGTAACCACGATTGATTAGCCTTGCCAGGTAGTTATCCAGGGCATGATAGGGGATGCCAGCCATCGGCACCCGATGCCCCTTGCCCATCTCTCTGGAGGTCAGGGTAATCTCCAACTCCCGGGAGGTGAGCCTGGCATCGTCGTCAAAGGTCTCATAAAAATCTCCGAGGCGGAAGAAGACGATAGCCTGGGGATACTTTCGCTTAATCCTGAGGTATTGCTGCCGAATAGGGGTTGAACCTTCTCTCATCTTAAGGTTATTCTACTAGAATTTGTGGTTAAAAGAAATAAGGGGGTTTATTAACCTCACCCCCTGTGTCCCCCTCTCCTTCAAAGGAGAGGGGGAGGGATATAAAAAAGAGGGGCGAAGCCCCTCTTAGACTCCCTCGATAAAAGACCCGTATAGCAAATGCTGGCATTCGTGGTAGAATATATAGAGTACATACTCTATTATTATCTGAGGTAATTGCATGTCAGACGAAACGAGTAAGAGTAAATCCATTTATGGCGGTAGTTACAAAATAAAAACCGAGGTTTTAACGCGGGGGCTTGAGGGAATAAAGATTAATGAATTTAAGGAATTAGGTAATAGATTTAAGGAAAATATGGAACTGCTCGATTATATGATTTCACTGCCAGCAATAATACTTGCCATAGAAAGGGCAAAATTCAATCTTGTGGTCGTACATATCAGAGCTGCGCTAAGAAGTGGCGTGCGGAGTATAAAAGAAGCAAAGCAAGAGCAAAGGAATAAATTCTTAGAGGAAGTAAAAAGAATATGGGAAGCTGACTATGCACCCAAAGCGAAGGAACTCATATCAGAAGCGCTTGACGATGGAGAGAAGAGTTTTAGTGAGATGCTTAGGAGTGATATTGTGTATGAGCCATATAGGTCACTCCTATATGCTGGAATCGTATGGACATGGTGTAGCTTTGAGGTTCTTATGAAAGACTTATGGGAAGCGGCCTTAAATATGAGAGGGAAGCACACACGAAAAAGTACCTTACGGGGCATTAGTAGATTAGCTAGTATTCAAAGTGATAGCCTCATACAAGGAAAGTATATTAGTTTGGACTATCTTGCCAAGTATGATTATAACCTATCAAATAGCTTAGGCACTGCATTGGTTTATAAGTTCGATTTTACCTCGCCTTACGGGATAAAGGAAGCTTATTTATGTGCCTTTCCGAGAAGCGTGGCCATAAGAGAGACACTTGAA
This sequence comes from Dehalococcoidia bacterium, assembly GCA_030640595.1. Classification (GTDB taxonomy): domain Bacteria; phylum Chloroflexota; class Dehalococcoidia; order Dehalococcoidales; family DAOWJC01; genus DAOWJC01. Next base: position 1,975 of record DAOWJC010000147.1, read on the forward strand.
AACAAGGTACTAATTGAACTGGAAGCGAGAAGGAATGTAATTGTGCATAGGGCTGGCATATTGGATGCTGTATTTTGCGATAAAACTGGCACGAATCGAAAAGAAATTAGTAATAAACTGGAGTTAAGCAGTGAAGATGTATATGAATTCGGTGATGCTGTAATAGATATAGGACTGCGTGTAATAAAAGCGGTTTCCTCGATAATATCAGGCCGTAAGGCCAAAACGTAAAGGCCAAGATTTGTGATAGAAGACCTGATACCACCAAGAGGAGAATCTTACCCCCTCAGATACTCGTCTATATCGGCAGCGGCGCGTTTGGCGGCGCCCATGGCGCTGATTACCGTAGCCGCACCGGTAACTATATCGCCACCAGCCCAGACCTTGTCTTTTACCGTCTTGCCCGTCTCCTCACTAGCCACCACTGTGCCTCTTTTGGTAGTTTCCAGACCTTCGGTGGTTGACGCAATTAGGGGGTTGGGGGTGGTACCCAGGGCGACTATCACCACATCTACATCAATAACGAACTCGCTTCCCTCCTTAACAATGGGGCGACGCCGACCACTATCATCAGGCTCACCCAGTTCCATCTCATAGCACTCCATACCAACTACCCAGTTCTGCTCATTACCCAGAAACCGCTTGGGATTAGTTAGTATCTTAAATTGAATACCCTCTTCCTTGGCATTTTCCACCTCCTCCCGACGGGCGGGCATTTCTACCTCCGAGCGCCGATAAACAATGTAGACCTCTTCAGCACCAAGCCTGAGGGCACACCTGGCCGAGTCCATAGCCACATTACCACCACCAATCACTGCCACCCTTTTGCCCACCTTCACCGGGGTATCATACTCAGGAAACCTGTACGCCTTCATCAGATTGACCCGGGTCAGGAACTCGTTTGCCGAATAGATGCCATTGAGGTTCTCACCGGGGATGTTCATAAACATAGGTAATCCAGCCCCAGTGCCCAGGAAAACGGCATCATAACCGTTATTTAGTAACTCGTCTATAGTAAAAATCTTACCCACCACTGAGTCCAGTTCAACCTTCACCCCCAAAGAAGCGACATAGTCAACCTCAGCCTGAACAATTTCTTTGGGTAATCTGAACTCAGGGATGCCATACAGTAATACCCCACCGGCGGTATGCAGCGCCTCAAAAATGGTGACACTATGTCCCAGCTTAGCCAAATCAGCCGCCGCAGTTAAACCGGCTGGTCCTGAGCCGACCACCGCCACCCGCTTACCGGTTGGCGTCGGCTGTATTATTGGTGAGTCTATAGACTCCATATTAGCCCGCTCCCAGTCAGCCACATATCGTTCCAAGCGCCCAATGGCAATAGGCGCCTCCTTTTTTGCTAGGGAGCAGGTAGCCTCGCACTGCGTCTCTTGAGGGCAGACCCGGCCGCAGATACCGGGCAGGCTATTCTTACTTTTAAGTATCCTTACTGCTTCGGGCATATCACCGTCACCAATCGCCTTGATAAAACCGGGAATATCTATCTCCACCGGGCAGCCATCAACGCAAGAATGCTTGGGGCACTGGATGCAGCGACTTGCCTCGGCTAGAGCCTGCTCAGCACTATAGCCCAGAGCAACCTCGTTGAAATTTTTACCCCGTAGCTTGGGGTCTTGCCTTGGCATCGGCTCTCGGTTCAGGTTAAGTTTTGGCACAGATGCTTACCTCCAAATGTCTATTTACTGCCAAGTTGAGACTGCCATTGTTCAAAGGAGAGCTTCTCTTCGTCAAGGTAAATGCGTTGACGGGCAAAGCGTAAATCCCAGTCAACCTGATGCCCATCGAAATCAGGTCCATCCACGCAGGCAAATTTGGTTGCGCCGCCAACAGATACCCGACAACAGCCGCACATTCCAGTGCCATCAACCATTATCGGATTCAGGCTGACAATGGTTTTAACCCCAAAAGGCTCTGTGGTTTTGGCACAGAATTTCATCATAATGCTCGGACCAATAGCAATCACCCGGTCAATCCTCTTATTACCTTCCAGCAGCTCCTTCAGCGGCTCGGTTACCAGCCCTTTGCGGGCATAAGAGCCATCATCGGTGGTAACTATTAGCTGGTCGCTGACGCTGCGCAGCTCATTCTCCCAGAAGATGAGGTTTTTGTTCCGTGCCCCCATAATTGAAATAACCTTATTCCCTTTCTCCCTCATGGCTCTGGCAATAGGCATTATGGTGGCAACAGCAAATCCACCGGCAACGC
>DAOWJC010000137.1 GCA_030640595.1 Dehalococcoidia bacterium
AATAGCAACATTAGTAGCCGGCGCATACTCCACTTCGTAACCGTAGCCATGCTCGGTGATAAAGCCAGCAATTTCACACATCCACTGACAGGTATCCCAGCCCCCATAGCCAAAAACAATAGGCTTTTCTGGTGCCTCAGCAGCACAACCAGCGAATGGTATTAGCAAAAGTAAAGCGCCAAGAACACCCATAAGAATCTTGATACCCAGTTTCTGCTTTATAGTCATTAATCTTAACTCCTTACATATAAAGCTTTATTATTGCCAACCCCGATATCTAGGGTAAAGCTGCCTTAACCTTGGTGGCTACATCTAACGGAACCCATTTGGTCCACACGTCATCAAGCTCTTTCAGGAACCACATAGCAGTCTCTTCTGGCTCTGCCTCAGCCTCCTGCAAATACAACAGATATTTGTTGACTACTTCGGTGCTCGTAAAATATCTAGCGAGAAACAGTACTATCTCCGGGTCTGCCGTTTTTAACCATTTAGCGTTAGCACCTGTCTCGTTATCTTGTAGTGGCCAATCGCAAGCCCGGTCAGGTTCCCAGAGGTCAGGGTTATAGGGTACGGACTCCGCAATTCTGGTCATGTCAAATTTGGCTAGAGGCCAGCTTGGTGCCCAGTAGTAACCAAGCCACGGTTCGCCCTTTTCGTAGGCAGAAGCCATTGAGGCTGTCTGTGCGGCAGTGGAGCCGGCCTGAAACATGTTATAGTACTCATCCAGGCCGTAGGCCTTAATCTTAATCGATGTAGACTTCTCAGCCTCCCAGCCGGGAACGCCGCCGTACAGCCGTCCTTTGGTCGGTACCTCAGGGTCTTTAAAGAGCTCCCAGTATTTGGGCAAATCATCAATGGTCTTCAAGTCGGGAGCCACAGGTTCTATACCACGTGCCGGGTCACCTTTTACTACGTAGGTTGGCACGTACCATCCCTCAGTGGTGCTGTATGTGCGACCGAGCCTTACGACCGAACCCTCGTTCAAGGCCTCGTTATATGCTTTCAGCTGTGTCTGCGGGAAAACTTCTAGCTGTACATCTATGTCCCCCTGTCGTAATCCCTGCCATAGCACGATGGTCTTACCGGGGATAGTCTCCGTCTCATAGCCATAGCCGTGCTTCAAGATAAAGCCAACAACCGCGTTAGCCACCATAGCGGTGTCCCATGGGAGTTCAGCTAACTTGATAACCTGCTTTTTCGGTGCCGGAGCCGGGGCCGGCGCTGGCTTTTCAGCTGCACAACCAGCAAAGGGTATTAGCAGAAGTAAAGCGCCAAGAACACCCATAAGAATCTTGATACCCAGTTTCTGTTTTATAGTCATTAATCTTAACTCCTTACATATAAAGCTTTATTATTGCCAACCCCGAGACCTAGGGTAGAGCCGCCTTAACCTTCTCGGCTATATCTGACGGAACCCACTTAGTCCATGTTGACTCGAATTCTTGTAAGAAATAAATGGCTGCCTCTTCCGTAGAAGCTTCTGTTTCCTGCATGTAGGCTAGCGCCTTATTGACCTGGGCAGTAGTGGTTACATACTTGGTGAGAAATTCCACTACCTTCGGATTCTTTTCTGACCATTCGGTATTGACACAGATATTAACGTGGACGGCAGGATAAGCACAGGCGTGGTTGGTGTCCCATACCGTTTCGTTGTAGGGCGGCTCCTCAATTGGGGTCATGTCAAGCTTGCCCAGAATCCAGGTCGGAGCCCAGTAATAGCCAAACCACGGCTCACCCTTCTCATAGGCACCGACCATGGAACCAGCTAGAGCTGCACCTGAGCCGGAGAGGAAGACGTTATAGTATTCGTCCAGTCCATACTCCTTGAACTTCTCTTCATTAATCTTCTCGCACTCCCAGCCGGCGATGCAGGAGTAAAAGACTCCCTTGGTCGGGTCCTCTGGGTCTTTGAATAGCTCCCAGTATTTGGGCAAATCATCAATCGACTTCAAATCGGGAGCTGAAGCTTCTATGCCCCGCGCCGGGTCACCTTTAATCACATAGGTCGGCACCAGCCACCCCTGCCAGTTGTCCCAGAAGTTGTCACCCAGGTCAACCACATCACCAGCGGCAATAGATTTATCATAGGCTTCCTGCTGGTTTGCTACCCAGATTTCCATGCTAACATCTATGTCCCCGCGGCTTAAACCGGCAAAGAGGGGAATGGTCTCACCGGGGACCATCTCCGACTTCGGATAGCCATAGCCGTTCTCCAGAATAAAAGTAGCGATTCGATTATGTACCTGAGCACTATCCCAGCCCAAATCAGCGAAGACGATGGGCCCCTTTCCTGGCGCCTCAGCGGCACAACCGGCGAAAGGTATTAGCAAAAGTAAGGCGCCAAGCACACCCATAAGAATCCTGATACCCAGTTTCTGCTTTCCAAGCATAAAAACACCTCCTTATTTAAACAAAAATCTCCAGCTTTTAGAGTAACTCCTTACATAT
>DAOWJC010000039.1 GCA_030640595.1 Dehalococcoidia bacterium
CAGATGAGGGGTAACAATAATATTATCGGTTTCAAACAGGATGCTCTCGGTAACCGGTTCGGTGGAAAAGACATCTATAGCCGCACCAGCTATCTTTTTCTCCTTTACCGCCTTAGCCAGCGCTTTCTCATCGATTAGCCCACCCCGAGCAGTGTTAATAATGCGGGCTGTTGGTTTGACCAAAGCCAGTTGTTTGGCACCAATCAGTCCCTTGGTTTCTGGTGTTAACCGAGTGTGGAGGGTGATAAAGTCTGCCTCTTTGAGTAGCTGTTCTAGGGAAACAAGCTTCACTTGCAGGTTGCGAGCATAGTCAACCGAAATATAGGGGTCATAAGCAATAAGTTTCATTTCTAGACCGTGGGCGCGTCTGGCTACCTCCGAACCCACATTACCCAGGCCAATGATACCTAGTGTCTTGTTTCTGACCTCGGTACCCATAAAATCGCTTCGTCGCCATACCCCGGATTTAAGCACGGCATTAGCCTGAGGGATGTGGCGGGCTAGGGCGAGCATAAGGGCAATGGTATGCTCAGCGGCTGAAATAGTATTACAAGTAGGAGCATTAACCACCACAATGCCATGCCGGGTTGCCTCGTCTACATCAATATTATCAACGCCAATACCAGCCCGAGCGATGACCTGTAGCTTTCGCCCGGCTTCTATAACCTTAGCCGAGACCTTAGTCTGGCTACGCACCACCAGGGCTTCATAGTCGCTGATGGTGGCTATTAATTCCTCCGGGGCAAGCCCTAGCTTAATATCAACCTCGGCATGGGCACGCAGAATATCTATTCCCTCATCGGAGATAGGGTCAGCAATTAAAACCTTCATTTTAGTTATTACCCCTTAAACCCAGCCTGTGGCAATACCACCTTTATGGCTGATATTACTGCTTCAATGTCGTTCTCGGTTATCCAACCCATGTGACCAATACGAAATATCTTACCATCTAAACTTTGTTGCCCACCAGCGAGCACAATCTTGTGCTCTTCTCTGAGAATTTGGAGCATCTTTTTAATGTCAAGTCCGTTTGAAGACCTAACCGCAGTAACCGTATTGGAGGCGTGACTTTCCTGGGCAAAAAGCGATAGTCCCAGCGATTTTATTCCCTCTCGAGTTGCCTGGCTAACCCGGGCATGTCGGGCGAAGATGTTGGATAGTCCTTCCTTCAGCAGCATTTCTAGTGATGTCGAGAGAGCAAATACTATAGGAAGAGCTGGTGTCCACGGTGTCTGCCCTTTTTCTAAATAGCTCTTGGCTCGGGTAAAGTCCCAGTAGAAGCGGGGCATCTTGGCTTTTGAATGTGCCTGCCAGCCTTCTTGGTTCACACTGACCATAGCCAGACCGGGGGGAGCCATGTATCCCTTCTGGGAGCAGGTAACGGTAACATCGCAGTGCCAGTCATCTACGGGTAGATTTATTGAACCGATACTGCTCATAGCATCAACCAACAGTAGTTTGTCAAATTCCTTGACCACTGAGCTAATTGAAGCCAGGTCGTTGGTAACACCGGTAGAGGTTTCATTATGGGTGACCAACACTGCCTTGATTTGTGGCTCAGCCTGGAGAGCCTGGCGCACGGCATCGGCATCAGCCGGTTTACCCCATTCAAAGCGAAGCGGGATTACCTCAGCACCAAATTGTTCGGCGATACTGGCGAAGCGTTCGCCGAAAACGCCAATAGATACCGATAATACTTTGTCTCCCGGGGATAGGGTATTAACGATGACTGCCTCTAAGCCACCCGTCCCTGAGCTGGTGAGCAGAAAAAGGTCGTTCTCGGTCTGGAACAACTGTTTCAGGTTAGCCGTCATCCCATTTATTATCTGCCTGAATTCTGGCCCGCGATGGTTTATCATCTGCTTGGTCAATGCCTGAAGAACTTCGTTGGGCAGAGGGGTAGGTCCTGGAAGGCGTAGGTTTTCCATCTGTCTCCTCCTCTACGTTATTTTATCAGTATTAATTACTTTAGCAAAGTGGCGTTTGTACATTTTTAATCAGCGCTATGTAGACTCAATAAAACGTCGCTTGCCTACTTTGATGATATTGCCTTTAACGATCTTCCAATGTGTGTCAGTAACCCTTTTGCCGTCTACGTCTACAGCGCCTTGTTCGATAAGACGCCTAGCCTCACTCCGACTTTTAGCAAGGCCCGCTTTAACTAGCAGAAGAACTAGTTCGCCAGTAAATGGAACTTCGGTTCTCTCCTCAGGTACTTCTCGTTTCTGAAAAACCTTGGTGAAGTGCTCCTCAGCCTCACTGGTTGCCTGTTGACTATAGAGTTGGGTCACAAGCTCTCTAGCCAGACGCTTTTTAAGCGTCATAGGATTAATGGTTTCATCTTTAAGCCCTTGCCTGAATTCCTCAAGTTCCTTGTCAGGAACTTCAGTTACTAATTCAAAGTATTGCAGGATAAGGCTATCAGGGATAGACATCACCTTACCGTATATCTCACTGGGCGGCTCGGCGATACCAATATAGTTGCCCAGGCTTTTGCTCATCTTTTGACTACCGTCGGTGCCGATGAGGAGGGGGACTAGAAAGATTTGCTGGGGAGACTGTCCTACCATAGATTGAAGCTCTCTCCCAACCAGTAAATTAAACTTCTGGTCGGTGCCGCCGAATTCAATATCAGCCTGGATGGCTACTGAGTCGTAGGCTTGGAGCAAAGGGTAGAGTAATTCAGTTATGGCAATAGGTCGACCGGCCTTATATCTAGTGGCGAAATCCTCTCGAGCCATTAGTTGGGCGATGGTAAACTTGCTGGTGAGCTGAATAATATCAGCCAGGGTAAACTTGCCAAACCACTCACTCTGCCATCTCACCTCTGTCTTTTCCCTATCAACCAGCTTGAAGAACTGTTTCATGTAGGTTTCGGCATTAGCCTGGACCTGCTCAGCGGATAGCATAGGGCGGGTGACAGAAACACCGCTCGGGTCACCAATTTGGGCTGTCCAATCACCAACAATGAGAACGACCTGATGTCCCAACTCCTGAAACTGGCGTAGCTTTTTTAGTGTTACCATATGCCCCAGGTGGATGTCGGGAAAACTAGGGTCGAAGCCCTCTTTTAGCCGTAGTCTTTTGCCTGAGCGCAGTAGCTCTACTATCTCTTCTTCAACTATAATTTCAGCCACCCCTCGCCTTAGCAAGCGACTTATATCTGGGCTGATTGTAACTTTTTCACCGGTATCCATACTTAGTTTCTACCTCGGGAGTCTAATATGGCTCTGCCTTGCTCTACGTCCTCTGTTATTTGCTTCTTTAGCTCGTCTACGGTGTCAAATTTCTTCTCACCGCGAAGTCGCTCTATGATATCAATTTTTAGCTCGCGCTCATATAGGTCACTATGGTAGTTGAGGACATAAACCTCTACGGTACGCTCACTGCCACCGAAAGTAGGGCGCTTGCCAATGTTAGTCATTGACTGGTAGGCTTTGTCATCAATATAGGTCCAGGTAGCGTAAACGCCCTCGGTAGGGAGGGCTTGTTCTGAGTCTATATCCAGATTAGCTGTGGGAAAGCCTAACCCTATGCCTCGACCTGAACCGATGATTACGCGCCCGTGAACGCTGAAGGGGCGGCCTATCAGGTTAACCACCCTTTTCATATCTCCGTCAGCCAGAGCCTTCCTGATGGCGGTGCTGCTTACTACTTCACCGTTTACCATTATAGGCGGGATTACGGTTACACTGAAGTTCATATCTTGCCCTAATGCGCGGAGGGTATCAGTGCTGCCTTCTCTGTTTCGACCTAAGGCGAAGTCAGGTCCAATTACTATGCCGCGCATCCTGAGGTATTTCTGTAGTAGTCTGAGGAATTGGCGAGCGCTGAGCTGAGCTAGCTCACGGGTGAAGGATGGGGTAATGATAGCTTCAACGCCTTCATTTTTGAGAAGATTAGCTCTATTGGTGAGGTCAGTCAAGAATGGCAGCTTTGTCTGGGGTGATAGTATCTCTTGGGGGTGCTGGCGAAAAGTTACCACTCCGCTAAGCAAACTCTGCTGCCTGGCCTGCTCCGTTAGCTGTGAAATCAGGTATTTGTGACCAAGGTGAACCCCGTCGAAAACCCCGATGGTTAGGAGCATATCTTTCTTAGGTGATAGCTCGGCTAACTCTGCCTCTACCCGCATAACTCCTTCCCCTGAGCAGGATTACTAATAGACCATAATACAAATGGCTAAGGGATAAGTAATTGAAGTTGCTTAATACTATCATAAGCCTATCTGAGGCGTCAACCGAGGGTATCAAACGAGGTGATTACTTATCGGGGATATAGGGGGCAGGGCTTCTGGATAAAAAACCGGTGGGGTGATAAACAGTCTCTCATTCAATGGTTACCTAATTTTGTGCTATACTTGGGTATAGCCAGCGTAGCTCAGGGGGAGAGCAGCGGTTTCGTAAACCGCCGGTCGTCGGTTCGAATCCGACCGCTGGCTATCTGTTTTCGCCTCTTTTTCACCTGCACTATCCGATTTTGCCGACATTTTGCCGACATTTCTCGTCTCAGTTAGCCTTGGCTCCAGTACCTCATCCAGCCGCTTACCAGCTGCCTCCTGAAGTCCTGGCACAAGATGGCTGTATACGTCCAGAGTAAAGGCTACACTTGAATGGCCCAACGCTTCACTAACTATCTTGGGATGGATGCCAGCCAGCAGCATTAGGCTGGCAAAGGTGTGCCGTAAGTCGTGGAAGCGAGTACCCGGAAGGCTTGCCCTTCGTGCAATTCTGGCAAAGTTATGAGTAAGAGTGCCAGGGTCCATAGGAGTGCCGTCAACATTGCTAAATACCAGGTCGTCCTCACTCAGTGGCTTCTCTAGCAATAGACGCTCCGCTTGCCTTTCAGTTCTATATTCCCGGAGGAACAAGGCCAAAGAAGGTGACAGGCCAAGCCGACGCCGGCTGTGTTCACTCTTGGGCTCCTTGAACTGGCATATGCCCCGACGCTTATATAGCACTTGAATAACAGAAAGTGATGCCAGGTCTAGATCCAAGTCACGCCACCGTAGCCCTAACAGCTCAGCCTGCCTCAGGCCTGTTTTAACTGCCGTGTAAATGACAGGGTAATAACGTGTATCTTGGGCGACGTTGAACAACACTGAAACCTCTTGGGGCATGAGGGTTTTCATCTTTGGCTTCTTAGCCCGTGGAGGATCTACCAGTTGGGCGGGGTTGCGAATTAATAGTCCCTGCCTGACGGCATAATTCAGTGCCTGAAATAAAACCCGATGGATATGAAGGACACTTCGCGCAGATAGTCCCTTTCCATCAGACCCGGGCTCCGAGACGGCATGAGCATAGTATTGTTGTATGTGCTGAGGCTGAACTTGGGATAGAGGTATCATACCCAAGTTTGGAACGAGGTGGCGCCTTATAATGGTGTGGTAGCCGTCTAACGTCCGAGTCGAGCAATTAGTTTTAACGTAGCCATTGAGCCAGTCGCCCAACCATTCGCCAAGGGTAATCCTCTTTGGCTTGACGTAGCCTCCCTGCTCGATACTGACCAACAACTCAGCTAGCCGTTGCTGGGCTACCTTCTTAGTGCCTTTAACACTCTCAAAGTGCCGTAAGCGCTTGCCTGTTCCCGGGTCCCTGCCGGTATCTATGCAAACTTCCCAAGAACCTTTGCTTCTTCGTCTAACACTGCCTTTCATGGGTTTAGCCCCTTTCTTCTTTGGACTTCCTTAGCCGCCTCCTTGTTAACGACCTGAAACGCGTTGAAAGGAATCATGGGAAAGAGCCTACTTACCAACCTAGCGTGAGCTTCTAGGTGCGCGGTCCCATTGGCTGGAGAGATAGGGTCTTCAAGCCAATTAGCCTCGGCGAGGACAACCTGCTCAAAAGTGTCCCAGTCTAGGACATAGCCCGTGCCGCAGCGAGGACATCTCAGTTCGGCACCTCTAGCCTCAAAATCTTCTCCGCAATCAGGATTTAGGCATTTATACTTCAGCGGGCTGGCTTCATCCAAATATCCAGCTGCTGTCATAAGTTCATATACAGACACATCATAAATAGGCGCAAGTTTTTTAAGAATGTTGGGGTGCGGCGGTGGCCGCTTGGCTTGCTCAATTTGCCCTACGTAGACATTAGAAACCCCAGTCCGTCTTTCGACATCTCTTAGGGACATCCTCTGTTTTTCCCTCAGCATTTTGAGGTACTCACCAAAATACATGTAGCCCTCCTAGTTTTTCTACATTATAGCACTGTTTGCTAAAAATTGCAAACGAATTGGAAGGAATTGCTTGACAAAAGGATGTTTATGTGTTATCTTTAAGTAAAGGCGGGTAGCAACTTCGGATAACTTGTAGGGCTACCCGCCTCTGTTATCCTAAGCAATTTGATTTAAAAAAGGAAGCAACAAATGCTAAAGGTTAAAGTCAAAGCAAATGATATTGAGCGGTTACTAGCCAAGCGGAATCTCTCCCACAATGCTTTTGCAGAACGGCTGGGTATCTCCAGTGGCTATATGTCCCAACTGGTGCGAGGAGAGCGCTATCCCTCAGCTGAGCTAAGAGCTAAGATTCTCCGCTCACTAAGAGGTACTAGCTTTGATGATATTTTTCAGGTCGTCGATGATGGAGGTGATTAGAATAATGGCTGCCAGCGGAGATACTTACTACGGTAGACATGGAAGGAAGGGACAATGGATAGTGAAAAGTTAACACTAACCGTCAGTGAGACCGCGAGAGCCCTGGGCATCTCGCGGGGGCTTGCTTATGAAATGGTGAGGACTGGGGAGATACCTTCAGTCCGCTTCGGGAAAAGAGTGTTGGTCCCGCGCCGCACCTTGGAGCGGCTCCTTGAACAGGGGCAGGCTGTTACCCCAGCTCACTCAAAGAGCTGAAAGTGAAAAGCCCGGGCTTGGCAGGCTCGGGCTTTAGCAATGTAAAGGAGCTGATATGGGGTTGAATCCTTTAGATAATGATAACCCACACTCTGGTAATAGTCAAGCACCGAAGTTCGATTGGCCAGCACTTAGGGAAGCCATAGCTTTCTACGAAAGGGAAGGGTTGTGCTACCTACCAGCAGGCTGGGGGCGGAAAAACCCCAGCCTGAATGAGTGGGAAGAGTTCGAAACTCGTCTTCCTACCATGGCGGAAAAGGCTGATTGGTTCCACGAAGGCAAACCTACCAACATCGGTGTGGTTTGTGGTGGTGTCAGCCGGGGGCTGGTGATATTGGCCTTCAATGACCCGAACGGTGCCCGTGAGTTCTTTGGTGAGGAGCGGTGGCAAAAGTTACCCCGAGGGACTTTTATCACCAAAACGGACCGCGGCCACCACATCTGGCTGCGCTCAGATACACCGATTCTCAGTCAGACCATCCCAAAGGGTGATAACAAGTCATGGCTTGAAATCCGCTCCGACGGCAACTTTGCCATAGCACCGCCGTCCCTGCACCCCAAGGGTAAACCCAAGCAGCCTAAGGAAACCAAGCGCGAACGGTCAGCCGAATTTAACACGCTAGCCGTTGAAAAGCTGATGGAAAGCTGTGTCTTTATGCAACATTGCCGAGACAGCGCTATAACTTTGTCAGAGCGTGAGTGGTGGGCAATGATTCGTAATCTTGAGGTGTTCGGTGAGGCAGGTAGGCAAAAAGCACATGAGTTGTCAGCACCCTACCGTCGATATACCGAAGAGGAAACAGAACAGAAAATAAAGGACGCCAAAAAAGCACGTATCCAAAAGGATATTCAGCAGCACACCTGTACTTTCATAAAGAAGGACCTGGAGTTTCCCTGTCCTGAGGATTGCCAGGCCCCTAAGCTAGGTGTAACCACCCCCGCTGGTCTGGCATTCAGGCGGGCATGACCCAGAGTGGGCTTGCCAGTAAGGTTAACATTGACTCTACTTACCTTAGCAAGATGGAAAGTGGAGTAAAATCTCCTCCCAGCCAAAAGGTAGTATTACGACTGGCTGAGGTCTTAAATGTCGGTAAAG
>DAOWJC010000134.1 GCA_030640595.1 Dehalococcoidia bacterium
AGGGTAATGCGCCCCCTGGCTGTTGCCCATTCCACACCGGTAGCCTTGTAGATAGGACAATGGGCGAGGCAAAACCCACATTTATTGCACCGTAGTAACGCCTCGCGTAGTGCCGCTTCAGCTTTTTCTCTTGCTTCTGTTGACATAGCTAATATAAACCTCCTACTACTCTGCCTGGGTTAAGAATGTTGTTGGGGTCAAGTTGTGTTTTCAGCCGTTTCATCACTGTGTAGTCATTTCGGTGAGGCCAAACGTCAACACTTTTTCTGACCTCAAGTGGGGCAGCCTCAACAATAAGGAACCCTTCCAAACCTTCCGCGGCTTGTCTCAAATCATCTATAATATGGACTACATCAGCATCTCCAGCAGCAACATAGGGATAGAGGATACCATTGCCACCATGTGCCATGATGCCTATTTCCACGCTGTATCTGTCACCAATTTCCTTTACCGCTTTAAACATATCCCCTGACTTGCTAATGGGTACAGAGGCCTTTCCCTGAAGGGTCGATGGAGCTGCACTCAGAATCGACTGGTGTACCCCACGGTAAGCATTCCAAGCCTTGGTTGCCTCCTCACCCTCAAGGGTAACAATATTACGTGCCTTGTTCACATCAGCTAAAGTGTTGATTTCCTTTAAGTGCCGGGCAACTCCTTCTCTGTCCCCATCAATACTAACTATTAGCAATACCTCGCCTTCCTTTAACCGCGAGCCGTAATCATGTTTCATCCTGCGTCCAGCTACATGGTCTATCAGCTCAAGTGAAGTAGGTGTTAGGACTGAATTCAAGATTTGAGTTACTAGCCGGGAGGCATCTTCAAAGTTGGAGAAGGTTAACCACAGGCTCTTACTCGCCTCTGGTGGAGGGAATAGCCGTAGACTTGCTTCAGTGATAATCCCCAGGGTACCCCAGGAGCCGATGAACATCCTACACAAGTCCAATCCGGCAACGTTTTTCATTGTTTTCCCGGCTTTCCCACCGGGGTGGATAATGTCTCCGGTGGGGGTGACTACGGTTAACCCCAAAACCAGGTCACGAGCAGTCTCATACGTAAACCGTTTCGGTCCGTTAGCATTGGCTGCCAGTTCCCCGCCAATAGTTGATGTCTCCGTAAAAAGCGGGTCAAGAGGAAAGAAAAATTTGCGCTCGGCTAGCTGCTTTTGAAGTTCACCGTTGACCATGCCGGCTTCTACCCGAATGCTGTAATTGCCCTCGTCAAAGTCTATAATTTGCTTCATATTCTTGAGGCAGAGAACAACATCAGCCGCCGAGAGGCAGGGACCAATCTGCTGTTTTGTGCCACCTCCCCAGGGAATGATGGACACCCGAGACTCATTTCCTGCCTTAATAATTTGTGATACCTGTTCGGTAGTGGAAGCAAAGACAACACTGTTAGGCACAAGCCCATCTACCTCATAGGGTGCTATCGCTTGTTTACCCGTCATCACATTCTCAGCACCCACTATTTCAGCAAGCCTCTGATTGAGGGCTTCTCCTTCTTTAGGCACAGCCTTCCCCGTTACCGGGATACCCTCCTTTTCCGGGGGAATCAGCTTCCCCGGGTTTAAGATGTCATTGGGGTCAAAGACCTGCTTCACCTTGCGCATGGTGGCTAGGTCAGCCGGGCTAAACATACGGTACATAGCCCCCAGCTTTTGCAAGCCGATTCCGTGCTCACCGGTAATGGTGCCACCTAGGGCGATGCAGGTATCAAGGATTTCCTCGGCAGCTTTTTTGGCTGCAGCGGTTTCCTCTGGGTTGGTATCATCATACAGGATTAACGGATGGAGGTTACCGTCACCAGCATGAAATACATTAGCGATTACTAGGTGATACTTCTCTGACATCTCCTTTACCTTGTGTAGCGCCGGTGCCAATTTGTTTCGGGGCACTGTGCCATCATTTACCAGGTAGGGGGGGCATATTCTGGCTATAGAACCGAAAGCTCCCAGCCGACCTTTCCAGATGGCATTCCGTTCAGCAGCCGTTTTAGGGATGCGCAGCTCACGCACCTTGGCTCTTTGGCATATCTCTGATATATCTTTGACCTGCCTACCTAGACTATCGGCTAACCCTACAGCTTCAATGAGAAGTACCCCGTCTGCATCCACTGGATAGCCGGCATGGACACTTTCTTCAATAGCCCCGCACATCGTCTTATCCATTACCTCCAGAGCCGCAGGAACCATGCCGGCACCTATAATATCGGAAACGGCTTGACCGGCTGCCTCCAAAGTGTCAAAGATAGCCAGCATTGTCTGGCGAGCCTCAGGCAGGGGGACGATATGTAACACTAATCTTGTTGCAATACCCAGCGTTCCTTCTGAGCCAATGAGCAAACCCCTCAAATCGTAACCAGGGTTATCCTCAACACTGCCGCCAAAGTCAACCACCTCTCCATCAGGTAAGACAACCTCCATTCCGCAGACATACTTTGTGGTTACTCCATACCGGAAACAAAGTGGACCGCCAGCATTCTCACCAATGTTCCCGCCTAAGGTGGAGCTTTTCTGGCTAGCCGGGTCAGGGGGATAGAAAAAGCCTGAAGGTGCCAAAGCATCCTGCAAGTCCAGGTTGACCACCGCTGGCTCAGTGACCGCCCTTCGGTTTGCCGTGTCCATGGCAAGAATCCTGTTCATTCGGCTTACCTCTAGGACGATTCCACCGCTGATGGGCACAGTGCCTCCAGATATGCCGGTACCGGCAGCACGGGGCACTACTGGTATCCTTTCCCGATGAGCTGCCTTCATTACCGCCGAGATTTCAGCCGTGCTGCGGGGAAAGACGATGACTTCCGGCATCTCCTGTTGTTGGGTCGCATCGTAGGAATACGCCAGCAAGTCTCTCTTGGAGGATAGAACATTCTCCTTTCCGACTATCTTAGCTAGTTCTTTAATAAAGCTTTCTTTTATCAAATCTGGTTCCTCCTCATTTACATACTGCTAAGCTCACCTGGGAATAGCTGGTATAATCCAGGTTCACAAAGGTTATCCTAGCACTAGCCCTTACAGCTTGGTCCACGCCTCCATAAGGGTGCGCTTGGCGTTAGCGATAACTACTTCGGGATTTTCACCACTCTGAGGCTTGACCTCGAAGGCTACAATGTTCTGTTTTCCCTCGCCAATATAGCCTATATCCAGTAGAGCTTTCAAGAACAGCCTCAATTCATCTACGTCGTTTTCACCACCGGCAATTCCAAATCGTGGGTGTTTGTCTCCGTAGGCGGGGTGGCTTTTGTCTTTAAGTACGCAGTTGCCTATATGTATATGACTCAAGTAATCGCTGGCTTTTTTTACGGCATACTCAGCACTCTCTCCCAGTAGCGGCAGGTGACTCAGGTCCACCAGCAGACCAAAGCTAGGGTAGTGCTTTCGCACTTCTGCGGCAACCTGCACCCCGTCTTCTGTTGAACCGATAAGGCGTCTTTTATCTATGTCCCGGTCAAAGATTTCTAGGGTAATACCAAGGCTGCCTTTACTTTTAGCATAACTACATATCTGTAGCAGGGAATCAATAAGAAGCTCCTTAGCCTTCTCCCGCTTGTCGATGGTGGGTGTAGGTCCACTGAGAACACCAAGTTGCCTTGCGCCTAAGGAATAGGCCTCATCCACTGCAGACTTAATCCGAGATATGGCTAATTCACGTTGCTGTGGGGTTGGGCTATTGAGGTCTAGTTTCTCGTTGAGGAGTATTGGTCCAGCGTGATAGTTTACTGCTAACTTACTCGTCTCCAGTAAATTAGCTATATTAGCTCTGGCGTCATTGGGGATAGATGTAATCTCTATGCCACCAAAAAACTCGTCTTCAGCAATCCTCTTTATGCTATTAACTAATTCTGAGCTAAGGCTAATATCAGGGAAAGCCATGAAGTGTACAATACCCACTTTCATATAGGAATGCAGGCAATCCCTCAATAGCTACTCCTTTCGGACTGTCACTTATAGTATATCCTAAGCGGGGGTTGTTGACAAGCCTTTCAATCTACTTTTTGGCAAGGATGCCATTATCTGAATTAACTCACAATCAAGGCAGTAACATCCATCACGTTAGTTCCAGTAGGCCCGGTTATTAGCAGTTCCCCAAGCTCTCTGAAGAAATGGTAAGAGTCGTTGTTCTCAAGGTAACGGGAGGGCTCTAGCCCAAGTTGCTCCGCCCTCTGGATGGTGAAACCATCAGCCACTGCCCCGGCGGCATCTGTTGGACCGTCTATTCCATCCGTGCTGAAGGATGCGATAGTCGTAGTCTTTAACCCCGCTATTCCCAGTGCTGTGCTAAGAACGAGTTCTTGATTCCGACCTCCAATACCTTCACCCCTCACAGTTACCGTCGTTTCGCCTCCGAGAAGCAAGAGAGCTGGCCTTGGGACTGGTCTTTCAGTTTCATATACCTCCCTTGCCACACGAGACAGGTACCCACCGACCTCGCGTGCCTCACCCTGCATCGTGGTGGTTAAGATATGAACGTTGAGACCATGAGCCCTGCCAACTTCTGCCCCGGCGGCGAGAGCGTCCGTGTTGCTGGCTATAATTTTATAATAGGCGTTTCGGAAACACTCTCCTCCAACCTTGGGTGTCTCAGGTATCACGCCTTCCATCCCGTTTATCAAGCGGGTAATAATCCTTGGCGGCACCTTTTCCTTGAGTTTATACTTTTTAAGCACGGATAAGGCATCTGAGTAGGTGGTTGCATCGGGATAAGTCGGCCCACTTGCGATTGTATCCAATCTATCCCCGACCACATCCGAGATGATTAGGCTGACGACCCTTGCTGGATAAGCCACCCTAGCCAGTTGGCCTCCCTTTACTGCAGACAGGTGTTTTCTGACTGCGTTGACTTCTTGAATTGTGGCACCGCTTTTTAACAAAAGTTGCGTGACTTCCTGTAACTCGTTAAGCGTTATGCCTTCCGCAGGGAGGGGCATAAGCGCCGAGCCGCCACCGCTTATCAAGCATATCACCAGAGCCCGTTGACCAAGTCCACCAACAAGCTCCAGCATCCGCCTACTACCTTCCATCCCCGGTTCATCAGGGATGGGATGACTCGCCTCTACCAGTTTGACTTTTCGTAGAGGTGTCTTAGGCATCGTGCCTTGGGGAATATTTACTATGCCTTCAGTTAGTCGTTCCCCTAGAGTCTGCTCTAACGCTATTGCCATTGCCGCACAAGCTTTTCCACCGCCAACCACCACGACCTTCTCATAACCATCGATTCCAAGCTTTTCTGCTTCGGTTTTTAGCCACTTTCGCATGGCTGAAGAAGGTTCCACCGATTCAATGGCACTGTTTATTAACTTAATCAGAATTTCTCTAGTTTTTCTGAGTTCCGGGGTTTGACAATTCTGGAGCAGTGTGCTCGTCTGTATAATTGGTGACACATTACCTCCTCTTATGTGCCATTGCTCCAAAAGCTTGAGTGGCGCCGGTGGTTAAGGGCAGGTAGTAGAAATTGTTTATTACCCTTAGTTATTACTTTGGTAAGAAGTTAGCGATTTGCCCGACTTGTTTTTTGTTCAAGGGCTGCCTGAGCCGCTACCAGCTTGGCAACCGGTATCCTAAAGGGGCTGCAACTTACGTAGTCAATGCCTATTTTATGAAAGAACCTGATGGACTCAGGGTCTCCGGCATGCTCTCCGCAAACGCCTATCTCCAGAGCTTCCTTCTCTCGTCTTGCCCACGATACGGCAGTTTCCATAAGCCTACCGACGCCTTTTATATCCAGTATTTGAAAGGGATTATGTGGAAGAATACCGAGTTCCAGATAGGTATTGAGAAATTTCCTCTCTACATCTTCACGGCTGAAGGAAAGGGTTGCCTGGGTTAGGTCGTTTGTTCCGAAGGAGAAGAAATCAGCCTCACGAGCTAGTTCGTCGGCACGCATACACGACCTTACCGTCTCCATCATTATGCCGAGCTTCACTGCACGGTCTTTTACGTATTTCTTCACCCAGCGGAGTTCCTCAACAGCGATAACCTGAGGCACCATAATCTCGACATTGGCAGCCACCTCAGACTTAGCATCAAGTATGGCATTAATCTGCATCTGGTAAATTTCAGGGGAGGTTATCCCTACTCTTACCCCACGATGACCCAGCATAGGGTTTACCTCGACTAATTCCAGTAGCCGATCCCTCAGTTGGAGCTCCTCAGTTTCTTCTACCGAGGGCAAAAATTCGTGGAGCGGCGGGTCAAGGAGCCTAATAATAATCGGCATCCCATCCAAGGCTCTAAAGATAGCGACAAAGTCGCTTTTCTGTAGTCGTTGTAGGCGCCTGATTGCTGCCGAGCGTTCTGAGGCAGTTTTGGCTAGGATGAATTTTCTGAATGCTGATAGGCGCTCAGGGGAATTAAACTGGCGTTCAGTGCGACACAGACCAACCCCCTCGGCGCCGAAGTTTTTCGCATGGACTATCATTTCCACGGTATCGGCATTAGCCCACACCCCCAGCCGTTTATAGCTATCTGCCCAAGACATTAGTTCCTCTAGTTCGGCTGTGGTCTCGGTTTTCTGGAGGGGTAAAAGCCCTAAATAAATGTTACCGCTGCTACCATCAACGGTGATTTCATCACCTTTTCTAAGTATCAGTTCACCAATCGTTAGCCTCTCTTGTTCGAGGTCTATCTTGATTGCTTCGGCGCCGCAGACACAGGGTTTGCCCATGGCTCTGGTGACGATGGCAGCATGAGAGGTGAGCCCGCCCCGTGAGGTAAGCACCCCCTCGGCGGCATTGATGCCTTGAATCTCTTCAGGGCTGGTTTCAGGTCTGACCAGGATTACCTTTTCATTCATTTTGGCTCTAGAAACCGCCTCCAGGGAATCAAATATTACCTTCCCGCCGGCAGCACCTGGAGCCGCACTCAAGCCGTGTGCCACTGGACGGTATAATTCTGGTGATACTATCTGCTTGTACAGTATGGCTATCACATCCTGCGGGGTAATCCTTAATAGCGCCTCCTCAGGCGAGATTAGCCTTTCTCTAACCATGTCGACAGCTATTTTGACTGCTGCCTGCCCGGTTCGCTTACCAGTCCTGGTTTGCAAAATGTAAAGCTTTCCGTCTTCTACGGTAAGCTCGATGTCCTGTATATCTCGAAAATATCTCTCCAGGGTATCAGCTACCGTCTCCAGTTGGGTATAGACCTCAGGCAGTTGAAGTTTAAGCGTTTCTATAGGCTGAGGTGTTTTCTTCCCGGCGACAAGGTCTTCACCTTGAGCCTGCTCTAGGTATTCGCCAAAAAGCTCCTTGTCGCCATTACTGGGATTACGAGAGAAAACTACCCCGGTTCCTGAATTTTTGTCTTTATTGCCAAAGACCATGGCTTGAACTATAACCGCAGTACCTAAATCGGGAGGAATCTGGTTGAGGCGGCGGTCTTCGATAGCCCTTCGATTATCCCAGGACTTAAACACACGCTTTACTGCTGTCATTATC
>DAOWJC010000019.1 GCA_030640595.1 Dehalococcoidia bacterium
GGCAAGCCCTAAGCCTTGCCTCTGCCCCACCGTATATTGAGCTAAACCAGCGTGTTTGCCTAGGAGCTTACCCTCGGTGTCAACGATATCACCAGATTTGAGGGGAACATGCTTGGCGATAAATGACCGATAATCATTATCCGGGATAAAGCAGACATCCTGGCTGTCACGCCGGCTAGCAGTAGGCAAGTCCAGTTCAGCAGCCAGTCTTTTTACTTCCACCTTGCGGAAGGTGCCTACAGGCAATAGCAGGTGCTGAAGCTCCCTTTGTCCCAGGGTGTAAAGGAAATAGGACTGGTCTTTAGTCAGGTCAATTGCCTTCAGCAGGCGATAGCCATTTGGTAAGCGTTCAATTCTGGCGTAGTGACCGGTAGCTAAATAGTCGGCCCCCATTTCTAATACCCTATCAAGGAGGAGACCAAATTTGATATTCTGGTTACAAACAATGCACGGGTTCGGCGTGCGCCCCAGGCTATACTCCCGACAGAAGTAGTCAATAACCAGACTCTGGAATTCTGTCTCAGGGCTGAGCTTGTGAAGAGGAATATCCAGGAGGTGGCAGGTGTGCTCTAAAGAGGCAGTGAGGTTATGGTCTGACCATAGCTGCATGTGAATGCCACTAACTTCATAGCCAGCTTGTTTTAATAATGCCGCTGCCAGCGATGAGTCCACCCCACCACTCATAGCTACAAAAACTCGCTTTTGGGACATATTTTTAAATCAGCCTCCTTGTTTTGGAAGCAATTGACTTACCCTTCGCCAGATAATCTGGGCTATTTCATCCTTACTCTGTGTTGCATCCACTACCAGCCAGCGCTGTGGGTCATCAGCAGCCATTTTGAGATAACCCTCTCTCACCCTGTGGTGAAAGGCTAATTCCTCCTGCTCAAAGCGGTCTTGTTTCTTGGCTCCTTTACGAGCCAGCCCTTTCTCCACTGGTATATTCAGCAGAATTGTCAGGTCAGGTTTTAATCCCTGAGTGGCAGCATCATTGACCACCCTGACCATTTCTAAGTCTAATCCTCGCCCATAGCTTTGATAGGCAGTGGTAGAGTCGGCATAGCGGTCGGAGATAACGATTTTCCCCTTTTCCAGATTGGGATGGATAACCTTGTCTACTAGCTGGGCACGGGAGGCATTAAACAGCAATAGTTCAGCCATTGGTGATATATCTATATCCTGCGCCCACTTCAACCAGCGGGCTATTCTCTTACCAAGTGGTGTTACGCCGGGTTCATGAGTTAACAGTGCTGGAACGGCTAGCTTAAATAGCCTTTTGTATAGTGCCCTGGACTGGACACTCTTGCCACTCCCCTCCCCTCCCTCAAAGGTGATAAATAGAGACATAATTTATACCTTTGTCTCTCCCTTATAAATCCGCACCCTTCTACTGGGCTCTTTGCCCAGGCTTTGTGAGGAGAGGGCATTTCTTTCAGCTATCAGGTGCTGCAGGCGCCGAATGTAGGCGCTCTGGGGGCTGAGTTCTACTGCCCCCTGACCCCTTTTTACCTGGCTGACGGCTTCTTCTGCCTCACCAAGGGCAAACTTAAGGGAATCGGCTCTATCTGTGCTCTCTTTAGGGCAGATAGTATTTAGTAGCTGCCTGATTTGAGGTGGCGTATTACTTCTAAGGACATAGATGGGTACACTAGCCGCTTCGGCATCCCTGACCTTTTGCGGCTTTCGGCGATAGTAGTTTTTGGAGGTTATAAGCAGGTTGGCATCATTTAAGTTATCAACTATATCCAGGTTTAGGTGCATCTCTTTCGCCATCTGACCCAGTCGTCCCCGATTTACGCCAAAGGGGTAAAGCTTAGATGGCTTGTCTTCCTTCGTTCCGCGCTTACCTTTAGTAGCTTTCTTAGTTGTAACCGGCTCTTGTTTTTCTATTCTGACCTTCCCCGTCTCATCCAGCCAGCGAGTCTCGGTAGCTACCGACCGACCGCGCAGCATAACATCAACTGCTTCACCAACATCAGGATGAATAGCTACCTTATCCCAGCCCTGAATTTCAACCACAATATCAAAGGTAGGCGGCGACATACGCTCCAGTATGGACTTCTGGGTACCCCTTCGCTTCGCCTCTTCATCGCCCAGGGTCACCGTCTGGATGCCACCAATGAGGTCAGCCAGGGTAGGGTTCATCATCAGGTTATCCAATGTGTTACCGTGGGCAGTGCCAACCAGTTGAACCCCCCGCTCAGCAATAGTTCGGGCTGCCTGAGCTTCAAGCTCGGTGCCAATTTCATCAATAACGATTACCTCAGGCATGTGGTTCTCTACGGCTTCAATCATTACTGCGTGCTGCATGGTGGGGGTGGTTACCTGCATCCGTCGAGCGTGCCCAATAGCCGGGTGAGGAATATCACCGTCGCCAGCAATTTCATTTGAGGTGTCAACTATGATAACCCGCTTATTGAGGTCATCGGCTAGCACCCGGGCTACCTCACGCAGCATGGTGGTTTTGCCCACCCCGGGGCGACCCAACAGCAGGACACTTTTACCCGACTCAACGAGGTCTTCTATAACTTTTATGGTGCCAAAGACAGCCCTGCCCACCCGACAGGTAAGCCCGACAATGCGACTCTTGCGGTTGCGAATGGCTGAGATGCGGTGCAAGGTGCGCTCGATTCCAGCCCGATTGTCATCGCCGAAACTACTGATATGAGAGTCTACATAGTCAATGTCCTGCTCACCGACCTCCTTTGGGTCGAGAACTACCTCCCGCTGGGGGAAGCGAGCTTCAGGGGGACGACCCAGGTCTAGGACTACTTCTAATAATTCACTGACGTCTTTTTGTTGGCATAATGGCTGGCGAATATGTGGCGGCAAAATGTCAAGCAGAGCGTCCAGGTCATCTGTGATTACCTTTTGCACAAGTAGCCTCCTAAATGTAATCACCTAATCCAAATTCACCGGTGTCCGGTCACAATGTCCAAGAAATATTGGTGAAATCTCAGGTCGTTAGTCAACTCGGGGTGAAAAGCAGAAACCAGTAGCCTGCCTTGCCTGGCAGCGACACTGGTGCCATCGGCTAATCTGGCTATTATTTCTACTCTACTACTTGTCTCCTCAATTAACGGGGCTCGAATGAATATACCGGGGAAGGGTTTTTCTCCCAGCACCGGTATTGACAGCTCAGTCTCAAAGCTCTCCCTCTGCCTGCCAAAGGCATTGCGCCTAACTGTTATATCCATAACTCCTAGCGATTCTACATCCGAGTCTGAAATCTTGTTGGCTATAAGTATCATACCGGCACAGGTTCCAAACATCGGCAGTCCATTTCTAGATAGATTTCTTATTTCATTTGCCAGCCTATAATCCAACATTAACTTGCTGATGGAGGTACTTTCTCCACCGGGAATGATTAGCCCGTCCAAGCCCACCAGTTCTCGGGGCAAGCGGACGGGCAAAGCCTCAACCTCCAGACATTGCAATATAGCTATATGCTCAGCAAAGGCTCCTTGCGAAGCAAGGACACCTATTCTCATACTACCACCCTCTAGGTGCCAGCAGTTCTTCGCTAGGGATTTGCTTTATATCTAACCCGGGCATAGCTTCTCCCAGGTTCTTGGAGACCTCAGCGATGATTTCGGGGTCTTGAAAGTGAGTAGTGGCTTTAACGATAGCCCTGGCTCTAACCTCCGGGTTGCTGGATTTAAATATACCTGAGCCAACGAAGACACCCTCGGCGCCTAGCTGCATCATCAGGGCGGCATCGGCTGGAGTAGCCACTCCGCCAGCAGCAAAATTAACCACCTGTAGTTTCCCTGTCTTATGTATCTCGGCTACCAGCTCAAAGGGGGCTCCCATTTCCTTAGCCTGCGTCATCAGCTCGTCCTGGGGTGTATCTACCAGCTTGCGGATGCCACCGATTACCGCCCGCATATGTCTGACGGCTTCGACAATATTACCGGTACCAGCTTCACCTTTGGTTCTAATCATAGCCGCCCCCTCACCAATGCGCCGCAAGGCTTCGCCCAAGTCACGGCAACCACAGACAAAGGGAACCTTAAAGTCATGCTTCCAGATATGGTGTGCCTCATCAGCCGGGGTAAGCACTTCAGACTCGTCTATAAAGTCTACACCCAGAGCTTCAAGTGCCTGAGCCTCTACGAAGTGACC
>DAOWJC010000042.1 GCA_030640595.1 Dehalococcoidia bacterium
CCATCTTCAGCAGCCCTATTTCGGCGAGCCAGTTTTCTGGCTGAGCTGGGGCTCAAGCGACTGAAAGCAGGCAATCCTGACAACCTGTCTACTTTACAGCCGATATACCTTAGACGACCACCAATTACTAAACCCAAACACCGCTAAAGAACGGAGACAAAAATGAAAAACTGGCCCCAAATATCAGTTGATACTGAAAAGGGATACAGCCTGTGTTTTGGCTGCGGGCGGGATAACCCCATCGGATTGAAATTGAGTTTCCAGTGGGACGGCAAAACAGCCAGGGCAGAATTTACTCCGACCAAGTTTTATCAAGGCTGGTCAGGGCTTGTTCACGGTGGCATTATTATGAGTATCCTTGATGAAGCTATGGCTTATGCTGCCTTATTTGAAGGTATGAATTGCGTCACGGCTAAAATGCAAATAAAGTTAAGCCGCCTAGCCCCAATAGACGAGCCCCTCATCATCACCTCGTCTACAATCAAAAAGACCAGAAAGCTGGTTGAGTCGAAAGCAGCTATATCCTTGAAGGATGGCACCCTGATAGCTGAAGGCACAGCTACACAGTTTGTCATTAACACAAAGACAGGCGATGCAATCAACAAGGAGGAAAAAGCCTAAAAGCAATGCCTAGAAGTAGCACTAAGGCGGTTATTTGGGATATGGATGGGGTAATTGCTGATACTGCTCCCTATCACCTAAAGGCGTGGCAGGAGGTTCTCCAAAAAAGAGGAACCAACTTCACCGAAGAGGATTTCAGACATAACTTCGGCTGCAGGAATGATACTATAATTAGAAATGTTTTAGGTAAAGCAGTATCTCAGGATGAAATAGATACCATCGGCAAAGAGAAAGAGGAAAGTTTCCGCCGCAGAATAAGGCAAAACCTCAAGCCATTACCTGGGGCAATAAAGCTAATAAAATCACTGACTGAACGTGGGTTCAAATTGGCACTGGCTTCGTCAGCGCCGATAGAAAATATCCAATTGCTTATTACCGGTCTGGGTATAAATGACTATTTCCAGACCATAATCTCGGGGATGGATGTAACCAAGGGTAAACCCAGTCCACAGGTCTTCCTGCTAGCTGCCCAAAGGTTAGGGATTGAGCCCAAGAACTGCTTAGTGATTGAGGACGCCGTTGCTGGTGTGAGCGCGGCTAAGAAAGCCGGAATGCGCTGCCTTGCCATTACCAATACCCGCCCTAGGATAAGCCTGACGGAGGCTGACCTTATCATTGACACGCTGGAAGAAGTAAGCGTAAGTGATTTAGAGCAGCTCCTCAAACCCTTAAGGGAAGTTTGAAGGGGCGAAGCCCCTTTAAAAGTAATCCTCCCCCTCTCCTTGAAAGGAGAGGGGGATAAAGGGGGTGAGGTTGATAATCAGTCTTTTAATAAATATAGGAGCTTAAATATGGAAAGGTCTTTAGTTCTTATCAAGCCTGATGCCATGCAGAGAAGGCTAGCCGGGACTATTATTAGCCGTTTGGAGAAGCAAGGGCTTAAGCTGGTAGCGCTCAAGATGCTCCTCGTGGACAAAGCACTGGCCAAGCAACTCTACGCTATCCACACCGGTAAACCCTTCTTTAACGGGTTAGTAAACTATATTAGCTCGGCACCGATAATTGCCGCTGTCTTTGAGGGCGAAGGAGCCGTGGGAGCAATCAGAAAACTAATGGGAGCCACTGACCCGGCTAAGGCTGAGGCAGGAACCATCAGGGGCGATTTTGGCTTGGATATTGAACACAATACGGTTCATGGCGCCGATTCAGTAGACAATGCCGAAGAGGAAATCAAGCTATTCTTTTCCGAAAACGAAATTTCTTAGCTATTGAAGCCTGACTATAGTGCTCGCCCGACTCCAAAGCTTATCCAGTTGGTAGTATTCCCGCTCAAAAGAGGCAAAGATGTGAACGATAACTTCACCGAAGTCAAGGAGGAGCCAGCCTGAATCTACTGTGCCCTCATGATGGTGAGGTAAAACACCCTCTCTTTTTAGTATGTGCTCAATCTCTTCGTAAATAGTCTTAAGCTGCCTCTCGCTATCGCCACTACAAATCACAAAATAATCGGCAAACCTGCACACCCCACGGGTATCCAGCAGCACAATATCTATAGCCTGCTTATCACTGGCAGCCTCTACCGCCTTCCGTGCTACCTCTATCGCTTCCAGAAGCCAAACCCCCATGTATGACAGCTTATCTAATATTATACCATAATGTGCTATAGTATATGTTAGGGGGACGATAAGTGGGTGGGCTCCTTTTTGGCACTGGTGGCACTCCTCATGGCGCCAAAACTGCATACACAATAGACGGAATTGAGCGCAGTGCCGAGCTTGGGCTGGGCTGCATGGAGATAGAGTTTGTCCAGGGGGTAAAAATGGGCGAGGCTGGTGCCCGCTTGGTTGGTGAAACAGCCGCCAGGAGGGGTATAAAACTAACGGC
>DAOWJC010000148.1 GCA_030640595.1 Dehalococcoidia bacterium
CTTTTTTGGTGTGGTGGTGGTTCTGGCTTTGATTCTCTTTATCATCCCTTTGAGCAAGCTGCGACTGGTTTTTCGGATATTGTTCACCCTGATGTTTGCCTGGGGAATATTTATCGTCATCGCCCTGATTTTACCACCGGCGGCTTATCCCTTAGCGATAATCGCCGGTATTGCCTGGCTATTCTGGGCCAGGGTCTGGCTACATGACCTACTTCTTCTCATCACCCTCTCCGGGGCTGGCTCAGTCTTCGGGTTTCTTTTTTCTCCGTGGACATTCATGATTTTTATGCTGATTATTGCTGTTTACGATGTTGTGGCGGTGCGTTTTGGTTTCATGGTCTGGATGGCTGATAAACTTTCCGAGTCTGCTACCTTGCCCGCCTTTATTTTTCCCAAGAAAATCAGAGACTGGAAGCTAAACCTCAAGAATGTGAGGGTAGGTGACCTGAAAAGGGAGGAGTCCGATAGACGTGAATACAGTATACTGGGTGGTGGTGATATCGGCTTCCCTTTGATGCTCGCGGTTTCCGTTTTCTTTGAGACTGACCTGGTCAGCGCGGTGCTTGTGGGTATGTTTGCCCTGATGGGGCTCATGAGTGCTTTCCTGATTCAATCGTTTTGGCTTAGGGGCAAGCCCGTGCCGGCTTTACCTCCTATTGCCTTCTTTTCTCTCATCGGGTTTCTCATAGCCTCACTATATTTAGGATAGGCCCTCTTTTTTATCTGAAAATTGCCCGACTTCAGCAGTGGCGAGGGGTTTCATACGCACTCTATCTCTTTGCCAACCCTCTTCTCGTCAGCTTGATTAATCACACAATAGGGCGTAAAGTTTAATGCCTCCCAGATGGGGCAACTCTGCGTATAACATTAATTACACGCAAGGCAATACCCGCTGAATAGATACAAAAGTCAACAGTGGGAATCCCAGTATTCCATTATCTTGATAAAATGGATCCGTGATGGAAGTCCAAGAGTAACTACATTGATAGGCACAGGATTTTTATAGTCGCTCCCACAATTGCTTTCGCCGAACACCTGCCAATCTATTGCATTTAGTTGCAAGCCGTTCAGCAATTTGAGTCATCTTAAATAACTCGTTGCTGTCCATCTTAAATGTACGAGTCATAAGCTCCCCATAATTACGTATTTGTACGACTTTCTTCCAAAGATCGAACAGCATACGAGCTCTTGCTTTAATTCTTTGCACCTCAATACCTTTGATCCCTTTTGAAAGTAGAGTTCCCAAATTTAAGCTTGCAGTCGTAAGGGGATTGCCAAGTTCTCCAGCAACTTTTAGTTCACACAAAGCATCCCAGATCTCGAATACAAGCTTGGAATCAGTCCTTTTTTGACTTATATGTTGAAGTTGTCTAGAAACATCGCTCACAGCATCCTGATAAGTTTGAAAGAGTTCTCCCAAGGACATATCGGTCGGGTTTGCTATCAGCTTTTGATACTCTAGGTATTTCTTTCTGAACCCTTGAAATTCCTCTCTAAGAATAATAGCCTCATCAAAGAAACGACTTGCATTCCCATCACAACGTTCAAGGATCAATGCTACGATTGGAGGGATATACATTGGGATTGGGCAGCCAACACCCTTCAGTTCGCAAACTCGCGACTCTAAAGATTGATTCAGTTCAGCATATATTTTTCGCATCATTGATTGTATTGGCTTTGATATTGATATCCGCGTGAGAACGTCAAATATGGGCCACGAGAGATGATCAATACCCCTCTCAGCCGCCCACTGTGCTCGCTCAAAAGAGACTGAAAGCGTAAAATCCGCACCTGGCCAGTCCAAACCCGCTAGTACCTCTGCATCATTCTCTATTAGGTGCCAAACATGCTTAGAATATTCACTAGGTACGTGCTTTTTGTAATCTCTTATCGGTTGGATATAGCAAATGATCCCTTTCTCAACTAACTTAACTACAGAATTCAGATGTTTAAAATGTCGCATGTAATCCCCAACATGTTCACTTAGCAACCTCTCATTAAGCACCATTGCTTCCGCTAGCGAGAAAAATGACAGTATATCCATAAAACTGAATGCTCTTGATGGATGTTCTTCATGAAATCCCCAATTATCCAAGGCAAACATTACCAAATCGGTATCCAGTATCACATCACCTATTCTGGGGATCTTTGGTGCAAATATCTGAGCTTCCTTAGTCATGATATGAACACCCTTTCATCGATCTAAAACCAATGCGTCGTCAAAACGGGCCTAAGATAGAAGTGGGATACTTTCTGATAATATCAAGTAATATCAAGAGGAAGAGCAAGATATCTGAAATCTGAGTACTAGTGTAAGATGACTCCTGCCCATGTCTCAAGGCTATTCATAAGATAAAGCTACGTAAAGAAGAAAGATATCCCACCAAGATATAATCTTTTAGTATGAACGATAGACTATTCCAGACACTGATGTCAATACTATAACGAATGTAGGCGATTTACGTATAACACTACTTATGCGCTAGGATCCGAGCGTATGAAAGCAAGTAAATGCAACCTTTTGGCCAATGGTGCGTTATAAATAGTGGAAGATGGATTTAGAGCAGGAAAAAGAACTGGTCGAAAAAGCCAAGAACGATACCCAAGTTTTTGGCGAACTCTATGACCAGTATTATCCCAAAATCTTCGGCTACGTTTTAAGAAGAACAGCCAGTATTGACGTCGCTCAGGATGTGACCTCGGAGGTATTTTTCAAGGCTCTGAAGAATCTGGGGCAATTCTGCTACCGCGGTTTCCCTTTTTCCTCATGGCTTTATCGCATCGCTACCAATGAGATTGCCAACTACTTCAGGAAAAATAAGCGTGAGAAATTTTGTTTAGAAGAAGCCTTCAACTCGGTTAGCATCTCTAACCCATCGGCTGAGACCGAACTTCTCGAGGCTGAAGCAGAATTAAAAAGACACGAGGACTTCCTCATTCTACATGAAAATCTCTCTAAGCTCTCCGTCAAATATCAGGAGGTAATTACTCTGAGGTTCTTTGAGAATAAACAGGTCAAAGAAATTGGTGAAATCCTGGGAAAGCGGGAGGGAACTATAAAATCTCTGCTGCATCGAGGCTTGGAAAAATTAAGAAAGTTAATGGAATAAATGCAACCTTTTGGAAAATAGCAGCGTTATAGTAAATGGAGGTAGTTATGAAGGAAGAAGAGTTAATCAAAAAGCTAGAAAACGCTGAACTTCCTGAGATTGAGCTTCAAAGCCATCAACGCCGGCTGAGAATGGCTTTGCTTGCTGCTGGCTACCTTCAGAGGCGACCAAGGGTTACCATCCTAGACCTGGCAAAATCAAAAATGAAAGGAGGAATAGATATCATAATGAGAGGTTTAGTTTCACGGCAGCCGGTCTGGAAAACGGCTGTAATCGGCGTCCTAGCACTAGCACTGATTACCGGGCTGACAATAGCATTACCATCGCTTACCGGACAGTCGGCTGAGGCACTGGCAACTGATATTGTACAGAACAGCCCTGAAGTTCGGACGGCTCTCGGTGGTGGAGAGGTAACGGTGGTGAAAGTGATAAAGGTGGTAGATGACAAGGGAACAGTAATATGCAGAGGAGAGATAGGTCTTCTTACCGCCGAGGTAGACCTGAAGACCAAAGAGGTAACTGAGTGGGAGGTAGTGCCCATGCCTCAACTCACTGAGGAGGAGAAAGAGGCGGCTATTAACATAGCCAGGGCCGACCCCAGAGTTCAGGAAATTTTAGACCAGGGAGCCTTTATACACAATGTTCACCCCATGTATTCCTTTGGGGCAAAAGTGAACCTAGAAACTGGAGAGACAGAAGAGTTTTCAGAGACGCTGGCCGTAGTAGTATTAGCCTCAGACCTTAACGGCTGGGAGAGCTGGTTTGTCCATGTTGACCTTGCTGGAAAGAAGGTGATAAGGATAATAAACCCCAAGGAATTTGAGGAACTCAGTCCATCAGATGATGAATATGAAATAGAGTACTTCCACATTTTAGAGGGTCCTGTAGAAGAGCCGGTCTTCCGTATAGGGAAGGGTGGTATTGAGAAGGGTACCCAGTAAAAGAATCGGTGAAGCCACAAAGAAGCAAACATTGCCAAGCTATCAAGTGGTGACCAAAGTCGCTGCAAAGGACAAGCACCCCCTACGGGGGTGCTTCCTGTTTTTTCAAGGCGGGCTAACTTTTTATGGGAAAGTTCGTTAATATAAGGAGGATGTTAAGAAGTGAATATGAAATTACTGATTGGTCTATTGGCTTTAGGGGTGGTGTTGGTGGCTACAGGCGTGGTGCTGCTGTTGCTACAGGGTTAGGGATAAAAAATATTTGTGATACTTTCTTCATTCCATCGTATAGATAAATAGAAGCAACCTCGAGGAGTGCTTTGGGAAAATCAGAGTGCCAGCCAGAAATACACAATGGTGAAGATACCAGGAGTGCCAGAGAGATTTTTGCCGAACTTTATGAGCAATATCTGCCCAGGGTCTTTCGGTACATAAGCTATCGGGTAGGTGACGTCCATTTGGCTGAGGACCTTACCTCAAATGTGTTTGAAAAGGCTTTAACGGGTTGCAGCAGCTATCGCTCGGAAAAGGCGTCATTTTCTACCTGGCTTCTGTCTATTGCCAGATATACGCTCATTGACCATTACCGGGTAAGCGGTAGAGGGCAGATTGTCCCTCTGGAAAAGGCAAACGAGACGCCGTCTGAAGACATATCCCCTGAGGAGGAGATTATCAGAAAGGAGGAGCTCCAAAGGTTACAGATATGCTTGGCCGGACTTCGCCAACAGGAGCAGGAAATTATCTCGCTTAAGTTTGGGGCTGAGTTGACCAACCGCCAGATTGCCAAAATGTTGGAGCTTTCTGAATCAAACGTGGGGACGACGCTTTACCGGGCAGTTCGCAAGCTAAAAGACAGCTTCAGGGGGTGGTAAAATGGGCAGGGAAGCTGATATGGAGAAGGAATTTTTAGAAAACATAGACCGGATGCTTGCCGGTGAAGAAGTAAAGATTGGTGCCGATGTAAGTGATGACTACCGGATGGTACTTGACTTTGCTCAAACGCTGGTCAGGCTCCGTGTTATCCCCTCCCCCTCTTTTAAAGCCCAGCTTAAGGAGAGGTTACTGCTGAAGCTAAGTAAAGCAGAAGCCACATCAGGCGCAGAAAAGAACTGGCTCCGGGAGGGCTTGAGGCGACTAGTGCCACACACTATAATGTGGCGTGCCGTAACGGCCACAGCCCTGGTTATCATCTTGGCAGCCGTCGGTGTGCTCTGGCAGTGGGGAGGATTCACCCAACCCCTGCCTCCTATGCCATTAGCTCCTAAAGGAGTACCGACACCAATGCCGGCTCCTCCCCCACGACCATGGCTGGAGATAGAAGCAATACCATTATCGCCAATTGCCTACGCACCTGCCTTTTCACTTAGGGAAGAGGTCAAAATCGAGTTTGTCTTTAAGAATGTAAGTTCAGAGCCCATCTCAGTAGCCCCCTTCCCCCCAGAAATAGAGATTACGCGACCCAGAACCGACGAGGTGGTTCGGTCTTTCGCTGAAGGCTCTGAGCAACTGGATATATCACCGGTAGAAACAGTGGAGTATACCCTGGTCTGGGACCAGAAGGATAATAATGGAAGGCAGGTAGTCCCGGGCTGGTATTATGTGAATGTCGTCAAGGACATTATCGTTACTAAAGCAACTGCACCTACAACAACAGGCATAAGCTTCGGGACCATGACTAAGCTGCTCATTCAATTCCCTCAGGGAGCTATGGAAAAGATTATTGAGGTAAACCAGTCTCAGACGGTAAATGGGCTTACTATTACTCTGGAGCGTGTCGAGCTGTCTGCAATGGGAGCCAGGTTCTGTGCCTTTACCATCCCGCCCGACTACAGCCCGCCTCAGCCTCAGGATTCTGTCCCGCTCCCACCACCCCCACCACCCGCACCGATGGTCCCTGTCCATGCCCAATACACTGTGGATGGCGTTACCAAGGATGCTGGATATTCTGGCATTGGTGCTCATGGCGACGGTATCAGACTGATCTGGGGGTATCATGAGGCTTGGCTCGACCCGGTCCCCAGTGATGCTAAGGAGTTAACCTTTACCATAACCCGTTTTGGTGATTGGCAAGGACCCTGGGAGTTTTTCATACCGCTAGAATAATAGCATCTTACTATCAGGAAATCCCCATTTTTACGGCTGTGAAAGGAGATGATGAATGATGTGAGCAACGGATAGCACACAGGCTTTCAACAGTAATTAATCAAATTAAAGGAGGTTAGTATGAAACGGAGTTGGTTGTTAGTCGTTAGCTTGGGATTAGCATTGGTGTTAGCTATAGTTGGCTTATGTGGCTGTAGCCCCAGTAATACAACCCTAGGAACGATAAACTTAAATAGCCAGCAGGAGGGGATTTGGGTGAGTGGCATGGGAGAGGTAACCGTTACCCCTGATATCGCTACCTTGAGGTTAGGTATTGTGGCGCAGGAGGCAAACGTAGCCGAGGCTCAAACCAAGGCATCTGAAGCTATGAATAAGGTCATGACAGCACTGACCGACAGTGGAGTGATGGAAAAAGACATCCAAACCCAGTATTTTAGCATTCGCCAGAGAACAAAATGGGACAGGGAGAAGGAAGAAGAAACTGTGATTGGCTATCAGGTAACCAATAAGGTGACTGCTAAGATAAGAGATATAGATAAGGTAGGCACCATTATTGATGCTGTAGTTGAGGCTGGAGGTGACCTCACCAGGATAGATAGCATAGGCTTTTCCGTAGATGACCCCTCGGTCTATTACGAGGAAGCCAGGGAAAAGGCAATGGCTGATGCCAAAGCTAAGGCAGAGCAGCTGGCTGAACTGGCTGGTGTTACTTTGGGTAAGCCAACTTACATCTCCGAGGGCGCTCATATGCCACCTATCTACAAAGACGTATATTATGAAGTGACAGCAGGAGCGCCGATACCAGCTCCAGCCCCACCACCAATCAGCCCCGGGGAGATGAAGGTCAGCCTTACCGTTCAGGTTGCCTATAGTATTCTGCAATAAGCTGAATCTTTCCGGTATGTCAGGGGCAAAGCTAATATACATCAGGACTCGATAATCCTAAGTAGCAAAGGAAAAACAAGAAGGAGGTATTAAACATGATAGGGGCATTAGGATGGGCGGTACCAGGATGGGTTGCTGCATGGGGTATTGCCTGGCTAGCATGCATCATATGGGTGGCCATAGATGCGGGAAAGCGAGGGATAAGCCCAGTATTCTGGCCACTGGCCACTCTAATCAGCGGGCCACTGGGACTCGTGGCCTATGGCATAGTCCGCGAATTAGCTGCTAAGGAACGTTAGAAGTCTTAGGTAATATCTATCTGGCTAGGGCAAAGCCGGAAGCCGTCTTAGGGACTTGTTCTGGCTTTGCCC
>DAOWJC010000107.1 GCA_030640595.1 Dehalococcoidia bacterium
CTGAGCCCGTGCCACTTCTCAGGCAGGGGCTGGAGCGACTTAGCCAGCAGGGTGAATTTTTCTACCTCAATGGTAGGTTCTCCAGTTTTGGTTCGGAAAAGCTTGCCGCCGACCCCGATAATATCACCTATATCTGTATCCTTGAACAGTTTGAGGCCGACTTCACTAAGCAGGTCTTTGGTGAAGCATAGCTGAATCTTTCCTGAGCTGTCATGAATATCAAGGAATGAAATTTTACCCATAGGGCGGTTAGCCATAATACGCCCAGCAACATTAACTACGGTGGCTCCTGCCTTGCCGGAGTCCTCTTGCTGCTTAAGTAGAGCTATGGCTTGTTGTGCTGTGTGACTGCGATGATAGCCATGCGGGTAGGGATTAATGCCACAGGCACGAATCCTACCGAGCTTTGCCAATCGCTGTTTAGCTATTAGGTCTAATCTGGATGTCATCTCTACCCTATAATATAGCAAAAAGACCGGGAGTTCCAGACTCTCAGTCCTATATTATCCCTTATTGGGTCACATAGTAAAGCATTTGCTTGCCAGATTATTTATTAGGCTTGCCCCTTTAAAGTATCCAGCCAGGCGACTGACTTAACCTCTCGCTCCAGAAGGTATTTGAGATAGTCTCTCATCACCCCTTCTAATTCACGAGATAGTTCCGGGTTTATTTTCAGCCTGCTGATGGTGTTATAGTCGCTACTCTGAAGTAATCTTAGCACTTTTAGAGCATTAACCGACAGGGAATAGGTTAAAGGCTGGCTCGGGCTGCAACTAGGGCACAGCATACCACCAGCAGCGGAGCCGAAGGAGTTGGTGATAGGTTCTAGTGTTGCCTGGCAGGAGACGCACCGCTGAAGCTGAGGTCGGTAGCCAACTTCGTTGAGGAGGTGGAGCTCAAAGTAGCGCAAAACCAGTTCATTATCGCCAGCCTGGCATAAGTGTCCCATCGTCTCCAGCAGTAATTGAAACAGGGGGTAATTTTCAATATGGTCGGCGGTGAATTGGTCGACTAACTCAATGGCATAAAGGGCGTGGGAGGTAAGCTCCAGGTTAGTTTTCAGGGGGAGGAAGCTGTTAATAGTTTGACTCCCGGTTATGGTATCTAGGTTTCGCCCCCGAGCCAGCGACACCTGGCTATGAGTTAGAAGCTCAAGGTGTCCCGCCATCTTGCTCCTGGGGCGTCTCACCCCCTTGGCTACGGCTTGAATCTTACCCAAGTGTGGAGTATAGAGAGTGAGGATTCTATCCGCCTCCCCCAGCTTGGTCTTCTTAATAATGATAGCCTCAGTCTGATAATTCCGTGGCTTGGACATTTTAAAAATATTTATCTAACAAATTCTAATTCGTCTGGTTCTCTAAATCCTCTTTTTATTAAGATATCCCTTTCCTTTAAAAGGCATGCTCTATTGTGGGCTATTGCTTTATCAAATTCTCCATCTTTCCATGCTTTAATACATGGAAATCCTCTACTATAAAATGGGTCATCATAGTTAGAAATATCTAAATCTCTAACGGCACCAACTTTAGATTCAAATTTTTCCTTTTGTAGTTCTCCCTCAAAGTCAACCTCATTGCCAAGCTCATAAAAGAAAACGCTTTTCTCAAACTCACTATTGAATGCGTAAAAAGGTCTTTCTAGGCTATCTATAATCCTCCTTGTTCCTTCTCTTAGCTCATTGATTGCCTCTATTCCCTTGGCACAGAATATGTGGAGAGCGTCCCTATTGATAAATCCAAAAATGACTAGGCGGATATTCTTATATCGCCTTGAATCATTATATCGATTATCAAATTCTCCGATAGTCTCAATATCAATAATTGTTCCTTCAAAATGTGAGCTTATATCTTCCTTATCTTCTATTATCACTGCCATTTCCTTCTCTCATTTATATTGAACCTCTCCCTCTGTATCCCCCTCTCCTTAAAAGGATAGGGGGCGGGATTAAAAGAAGGGGCTACGCCCCTTCAAACTACCCTTATTAAACAACTTTGGGTACTAAAATTCCTGTCTGCCCTCGATGGCTTGAGTGAGGGTTACATCATCGGCGTATTCCAGTTCGGTGCCGAAGGGGAGTCCCCGGGCGAGGCGGGTAACCCTGATGCCCAGGGGTGAAATCAGGCGGTGCAGATACATAGCGGTTTGCTCCCCCTCAAGGTTGGGATTGGTAGCCAGGATGACCTCGTTTACCGAGCTACCCTGTAACCGGTTTAGTAGCTCTTTGATTCTAATATCGTCAGCCTCCACCCCCTCGGTTGGCGAGATAGCGCCATGGAGCACATGATACAGCCCATCATAAATCCTGGTATGCTCCAGAGCCAGGATGTCCTGTGGCTGTTCCACAATGCAAATCTTATTCCGGTCGCGCTGTTCACTGCGACAGATAGGGCAGGGGTCAGACTCGGTAACATTGAAACAGACGGAGCATAGCCTGGTCTTCTGTTTTACTGACAGTATGGCTTCAGCCAAAAGCCTGGTCTGCTCCTCAGGGGCGCGCAGCAGGTGGTAGGTAAGCCGCTGGGCGCTCTTTGGTCCGATGCCAGGTAATTTACTGAACTCCTGGATGAGCTTATTTATTGCTTCGGCGGTAGAGGTGAGACTCTCATTCAATATTAGTTCTCCTTGACTATATTAAAACAGCCCCGGGATTTTAAGACCTCCAGTTAGTCCCCCTAGCTGCTTGGCAGCAAGTTTCTGAGATTTGGCGATAGCCTCACTTACCGCTTTTAACACCAGTTCTTCCAGATGTTCTGCCTTGTCGGGGTCTATCACCTTTGGTGATATTTTTATTGACTGTATATTTTGTTGACCGTTGATGACAACCTTAACTGTACCTTTGCCTGACTCTACTTCCACGATGGTGTTGCCCAACTCTTTTTGAGCCTTGTCTAGCTTTGATTTAAGCTCCCGAGCTTGATTCAACATAGACAGGTTCATTTTTCCTCCACATCAATAATTTGGGCGCCCATCTTTAATGCTGCCTTCAGCAGGTGATTGCTTTCTGTCTCATAGATACAGCGCACATGGCAGGAATGCCCGAGGAAGTGGCCTATTATCTTCTTGGCTACCTGTTGATTTTCTTCTTTCTCTATCTGTTCCTTGTGATACGGGTATCTAAAGGCCAGGACTACAGTGTTATCCTCAAGTGCTACTGGCTTAACGCCAGCGCTTCTAAGAATGGCAATAGCCGGGGTTCTTTTAGTATCTTCCGGAGCTTGCTCGATAACCTGTTTCCAGTTTGCTCTCAGTTGTTCAAGTTCACTACCGGCTTCTAGCGGGGCAGTAGTAGTGGTGGCCTCTGGCGGTGCTGGTGTGGGCACACTAGCCGGCTCAGCTTTAGCTACTGGCTGTTTGGGACGGGGTGGGGTGACCGGTGGGGTAGCCGCTTCTACAGGCTGACGAAATTCATATTCAGGTTGCTTGGCGAGGCTTTCCTTTTCCCCCTCTGCTGGTAGGACGCAGTCAACCAGTGCCAGTTCCAGGGGTAGTGTGGAGTAGTCATCGAAACCAAACTCAAGCTGACCAAAGAGCTTGACTGCCTTTAATACCTGATGTAGGGAGGCTCTAGCCGTTAAATCCTTTAGTTCGGCTATGTCCTCAACAGTGAGGTCTACAGCCTCATCGGAGCCGGTCTTTACTAGAAGCAATCCTCTGAGGTATTCCACCAGTTCCCGATTGAATTGCTTTAAGTCCAGTCCATCATTGTTGACACTGTTTATAGTTGCTATCCCGGCCGAAACATCATTATTTATAATGTGCTTTACCAGCTCTTTGGCTCGCCAGTCCCCGGTAGCGCCCAGGATAGCCTGAACCTGGTGGAGTCCAACCTCAGCACCATAGTAGGTAGTTAGCTGTTCCAGCAGGTTTTCGGCATCTCGCAGGCTACCGGTGGCGCTCTTAGCGATTAGCCGTAGTGCCTCAGGCTCTATGTGAATGCCTTCTTCGCTGCAAATACGAGTTAGTTTTGAAACTACATCTACCTGGGAGAGACGTCGGAAATCAAAGCGCTGGCATCGTGACAGAATGGTAGGCTGGATTTTATGGGCTTCGGTAGTAGCCAGAATAAAGATAATATGCGGTGGTGGTTCCTCAAGTGTCTTGAGCAGGGCGTTGGAGGCTTCTTTGGTGAGCATGTGGACTTCATCTATAATATAGACCTTGTAGCGGGCCTGGTTAGGCGCATAGTTGACCTTTTCCCTGAGGTCTCGGATTTCATCAATGCCGCGATTGCTGGCGGCGTCAATTTCTATGACATCTAAAGCCCTGGTCTCGGTTATTGCCTGACACATGGAACAGGTATTGCATGGCTCCCCCTTACCATTGGTGAGACAGTTCACTGCCTTAGCCAAAATGCGCCCGGTGCTGGTCTTGCCCGTTCCTCGCGGACCAGAAAAAAGATAGGCATGAGATACACGGTCACTACTGAGGGCATTGCGTAGCGTCTCTGTTACCTGTTCCTGACCGACCACCTCGGCTAAGGTTTGGGGGCGCCACTTACGATAAAAGACTTGAGAAGCCATTTTCTTTCCCCCTATTATACTCTATATTGACTGTTTTCCAAAGGTTTTTGAGTAGATAAGTTTGGGTTTTTAGATGGGTAGGGACGGTCATTTTAAGGGGAATTGAGATAGAAAAGGCTAGTTAAGCCGGTAATTGTTGAAAAATTAAGTAACTCATCATAAAATAGAGGGGTAGGTATAGAAGGATGGGTAGTAAAGTCGAGAAGCTAGGTAAAGTGGTTCCTGAAGTCTTAGGGGACAGGGAAGGTGATACCGGCGCTTTTGAGAAAGCGGTGGCTAGGGCTGAGGAACTCAGCAAACTGGCTAGGCGGGCTGCTGAAGGCTCGATAAAGGTATCCCAGGAAGCGATAGGCAGGGCTGAGGAAATAAGCAAGGCAGCCAAGGAAGCTGCTGAGGCGGCGAAAAGGGCATCGCAGGAAGCGGTGCGCAGGGCTGAGGGAATAGTCAAAGCGACCAAGCAGGCTGCTGAGGAGTCGAAGGCAACCTTTGAGAAAGCAATAGGCAGGGCTGATGAAGTAGGCCAGACAGCCAAAGAGGCAGCCGAGGAGTCGAAAAGAGCATCTGAAGAAGCGATGGGCAGGGCTGAGGAAGCAATCCTATCGACCAGGTGGGCTACTGAGGCTTTAGCCAAAGCCTTCGCCGAAGCAGTGCACCGGGCTGAGGGAACAGCCCAATCAGCTAAAGAGACGGCTGAGGAATCGGTAAGAGTATCCCAGGAGGCGATAACCAGAACTGAGGAAACAAGCCAATCGGCTAAAGAGACTGCTGAAGGCTCGATAAGGATATCTCAGGAGGCGGTAAGCCGAGCTGAGGAAGTAATCAAAGCGACCAAGAAGGTTGCTGAGGAGTCGAAGAAGGCATCACAGGAAGCGGTACACAGGGCTGAGAAAGCAGGCAAATTGGCTGAAGAGACGGCTAGGGTATCGGCGAAGGCCTTTGAGAAAGCGATAAGCAAGGCTGAGGAAACAAATACGGTAGCCAGAGAGACTGCCGAGATATCAATAAGGGCATCGCAGGAAGCAATAAGCCGGGCTGAGGAAACAGTCCAGTCGACCAGGGAGGCGGCTAAGGAATCAAAGAGAGTATCCGGGGAAGCTATAAGTAGGGCTGAGGAAATGAGTAAACTGGCCTGGGTGACCATTGAGGAATCGAAGAAAATATCAGAGGAAGTGATGAACAGGGTTGAGGAAATGAGCAAACTGGCTTGGGGGACCATTGAGGAATCGAAGAGAATATCAGAGGAAGCGATGAGCCGGGCTGAGGAAATAAGCAAACTGGCCAGGGAGGCTGTTGAGGAATCGAAGAGAACATCAGAGGAAGCGATAAGCCGGGCTGAGGAAATAAGTAAATCGGCCAAGGAGGCTGCCGAGACATCGGCAACAACATCGCAGGAAGCGATAAGCCGGGCTGAGGAAGTAGGCAAATCGGCCAAGGAGGCCGCCGAGATATCGGCAACAGCATCACAAGAAGCGATAAAGAAGGCTGAGGAAGCAAGCAAATCGGCTGAGGAGGCGGCTGAGGCCTCGGCGAAAGCGGCCAGGGAGGCAGCCAAGATGTCGGCAAGGGCGTCACAGGAAGCGATAAAGAAGGCTGGGGAAGCAAGCAAATCGGCTGAGGAGGCGGCTGAGGCTTCGGCGAAAGCGGCTAGGGAGGCAGCTGAGCAATCGATTAGAGCCGCCAGGGAGGCAGCTGCGGTATCGATAAGAGCGTTTGAAGAAGCAATAAGCGGAGCCGGCGCAATAAGCGAAGTAATCATGGAAGCCGCCAAGGAGGCAGCTGAGACACCGGCAAAAACCTCCCAGGAAGTAATGATGAGCCGGGCTGGGAAAGCTAGCGCAAAAGAAAAAAGAGAGGACGAAAAGGCTAGGAAGGATATTGAGAGCCGTTTAGAGTTCTTAGCCAGAATGTATGCCGATAATAAAGCCAAGCAAGCCGGGAAGGAAGACGAAGACGAAGAGGAAGAGTGATACTTGATTACCGGCAGGAGATAATTGAGCGTCGATATCTTGACTTTTCAGTGGGTAGGCAATATACTTGTGCCACATTTGTGAGATTTCAGATTAAAGGGGGTATCTTATGGTAAATCCGAGGGAGCAAGCCAGAAAAACCGAGGGAAAAACTGAAGAGCCGGCGGTGGAACCCGTTGCCGAGGTTCGAGAACAGGCGGCAGAAGCTCTTGCCGAGGTTCGAGAACAGGCCATGGAACCACTTGCCGAAGTTCTGGGACGAGTTGAGAAGGCCTATGCTGCTTACGTTGAGGCTGAAAGGGAAGTGTCGAGGGCATATAAGTCAAGTGAACGACAGGTGGAGAAGACTTATAAGGAGGCTGAACAGCGAGCCAATAATGAGTATGAGCAGGTCATAGAACAAGCCTTAAAGGTTCGCGAGGCGGCCGAGCAGCAAGCCGAGAAGGCATATAAGAAAGCTGAACAGCAAGCCGAAGAAGCAGTTAGGAGAGCTAGAGAGCAAGCCAAGAATGTTTATGATGAGAGTGCAAGGCAAGCCTTAATAGCCCGTAAGGAGGCTGTAGAGCAAGCCTGGACAGTCCGTGCCGAAACCATAGGGCGGTCTTGGAAAATCTTTTCCAAGGAAAAGGGGTGAGAGGGTTCGGGGCAGCTGATACATTGGTAGATGATGGGCTAGGGTGGGGTAATTATAGTAAGGAAGGTATATCCCTAAGGGCCTCTTCAATTCCTCTGTGTTCGTACTCTATCCCTTGCCACCTCTTCTCATAATAGGAGATATAGCGGAGGGCTTTGGTAAAGTACTCCATGACCTT
Organism: Dehalococcoidia bacterium; assembly: GCA_030640595.1. GTDB lineage: Bacteria > Chloroflexota > Dehalococcoidia > Dehalococcoidales > DAOWJC01 > DAOWJC01. The sequence continues at coordinate 7,300 of DAOWJC010000107.1, forward strand.
TCCCACATTAATGAGCTCAGACAGGATTAAAGTGACATCCAGCGAGCGTTTTCCTCTGGGGTAATCGCCACTCCTTATTATAGCCTCTGTGGCTATACGTTTTATGGAGGTTCCCATTTCATTAATCATGGTCATATTCATTTCCTCAGGTGGTGCACAGAGGAGATAGAGGGCTTTCTTTGCATCTGAGGGGTTGCACTTGAGCGATAATTCGCTTATGGCATCGCTCATCACTTGAGTTCCCTTTTCGGTTTCACCAGCCTTCTCCCTGAAATCAGACGTTCCAAAAGGAAACCTAAAAAACGGTATTTTCGTTTTGCCATAGCCTATTACTGTCCATCCTGACAGAGTCTGTATTATGTCTCCGGCGTCAAGAATCCTTGACCCGATGTATTTGGGCTTTTTCTCTTCACCGGCGCAAAGTAGGTTGTAGAACGGCTCAACTACCTGGGTGTTTATTTTGGCTAGGTTGCTTTGAATTGAGGAATCCTTTCTAACATACCTTTGATTATCAACAAGGAATATTGCATCAGCCACTAGGTAAGCAGATTTGAGACAGGTGGCTGTGTTATAAATAGTTCTTTCCTCCACTTTCTCTTCATGCTTAAATGGAAGGACAATAAGATTATATAATGGTTTTTCCACGTAGCGCTCTTTAAGGTATTTCGTTAGTACTGGTATTGCTCCTGAGCCAGTGCCACCGGCAGCACCGGCAATCAGTAAGAAGGCGTCTGTCTCTTGGAAATGGCGTGTTGTTTTAATACCATCTAAAATCTTGTCGCCATCTTCTTTAGCTATCTCAGAACCCAGTTCATTTATTTTACCCACGCCGTGACCACGAGTCTTTTGACCTCCGACGAGGATTCTGTGCTGGTAATCAGGTCTTACGAAGGCTAGCCCGGTTAAATCAGCAATATCGGTGTTAACAGCGAGGGTGTTAGTGACTATATCAATTCCACGCTGAGCCCGTGCCTTTCTGTTTAGTCGGGCAAACTCATCGGCAATCCTGCCGCCACATTGTCCGAAACCTATAACTAGTAATTTCACTTTCCACCTTGATGCTAGATAAGTATATTAGTTTTCAGGCTGGTTCTAACTACAAAAACACTCTTAAAACGGTATCGAGATGTGGTTCTTTCCACCTCGTCTACAGTAGTGACGGTATGTCTTTTCCCACCTCTTCCATGGTTCTAAGTCTGTCTTCTATTTCCTCTGCCCTCCGTTTGAACTCAGGAATGAGGCTTGTTGATTTACTATAGTAATTCCTGACTTTTTCTACATCGCTAAGTTCGGACAGGATTAAAGTAACTTCTACAGCGGCTTTTTCCCTGGGGTAATCGCCGTTCCTTATGGTAGCCTTTGGAGCTATACCTCTTAGGTAGTCTCCGAGGTCCTTAACCAAGTCCATATTCATTTCCTTGGATGGTCCTGACAGGAGATATAGTGCCCGGCCGGCATCACTTGGGTTGCAATTAATTGATAGCTCACTCATTGCTTCGTCCATTGCCTGAATTCCCTTGTGGATTTCTGCGCTCTTGCTCCTGAAGTCAGACTTTCGGGGTCGGGGAAGGGGAATATTGAACATTGGCACCTCTGCTTTGCCGTAGCCTATTGCTGTCCATCCGGTCAAAGTCTGTATTATGTCC
>DAOWJC010000129.1 GCA_030640595.1 Dehalococcoidia bacterium
AGTATTGGACTAGCTTTTTGTCTGGCGGTTGGTTTCCTCATGATGGAGAGAGCAAAGTATGCCATTTCTTAGACGCAAGCAGAAGACATTTGAGGGTGGGGGGCTGGTGCTTTTCATAGATGTGCAGGATGCAATTAGGACAGAGAAGGTGCTTAAGGATGCCGGATATGCAGTTAGGCTGATTGCTCCTCCACCAGCACTGCGCAAGGGGTGTGATTTAGCACTGGAAATAAACCTGGTAGAGCAGCTCGGTATCGAGCGCCTTCTTAATCAGAGAGACGTTGGTTATGTTAGTATCGAGCCACTCAAGGTAGGTACTTCCGAGCTTCTACAAATTGTTAAAGTGACAGATTTTGGCCGCTGGGTGATGGTGACAGCGGGCAACATGAAGCTGACTTTCGACAAGGACAATGGCATAATCGTAAACACGTCTGGTGGCGGTTGCCCTGATATACCTCACCTTCACGCTGAGCTAATTGGAAAACAGCTTACTGAAGCGCCCCGGCCTAGAGACATCGGTTTTACCCTGTGTGCCTTGATGCTGGACCGAGCCCTTGAAGAAAGCCTTGCTCTATGGAAGGGCGGTACATAGCTATGCTGCTTATTGCTGGAACAGTCCCTGTTAAAGACTTACCTCTGACTATGGGTAGGGTCAGTACAGAGAAAGAATTTCTGATTGTCAATGACTATCGAATTCCGTGCACTCAGGGCACCGGGGCTATGATTGGTGCTGCTCTGGTTACCAATAACTACTTGAAGCTGGAGGCACCTCAGGTGCTCATCGCTGGGGATGCCGGTCGGGGAACGGGAAGCCGAGAGATTTATGAATATCTCATTCAGAGGGTACCTGAGCTTTCCCCAGAAGTACTGGCGCTGCACTATTGTCTTCCCGATATGGCTTTGACGAGGAGACTCTGTGGTGCTATCAAAAGATGCTCAAGAAAGCCGGTTTTGATTGCTGACGCTGCCTCAATGTACTCCGCCAAGGCGTCAGGGTTAGCCGCAGAATTTGACATCTTCACTCCGGATGCCACTGAAATGGCGTTTCTCGCCGACCCAGACGCTACCCACCCCGCCTATATCAACAGGCACCTTTTTGACACAGATGTAACCCAGACCCCAAGACTGGCTGCTGTAGCCTACCAGCATAAGAGCGCAGCTAATCTGCTTTTGGTCAAGGGGGCTATCGACTATATAGTACGTGACGGCGATATTGTGGCTACTATCACTGAACCTGATGCCCCGGCACTCGAAGCCATTGGAGGGACAGGCGATACCATTACCGGGCTGGTATCTGCTTTTGCCTATGCTGGCCTCGAGCTACATGAGGCGGCGATAATTGCTGCCAGAGCAAACCGTACAGCGGGGAAATTTGCCCAGGTCACCCCAGCTACAAGGGTCAGGCAAATCATTGACCAGTTCCCAGCTGTGTTCAAGGAATATCTTTGCCAATGGAGCGCAGGAGACTAGATGGTTGAAATCGATGTCCGTGGTTTTTCTTGTCCCATCCCGGTAGTCAGAACCAAGAAGGCTATTGAGGAGAATCCGAATGAACCAGTAACTGTACTGGTTGAGAGTTCAGTTTCAAAGGAGAACATATCCCGGCTGGCTCGGAGCAAGGGATACTCTATAAAAGTGGAGGAGGTCGAGGACGGTTTCCGTCTCTTGCTCAGCCCACCTGTGAAATAAGAGGTGGACAATGGTCACAGAAGCTGACGTAGTGCTGCTCCTTACCATAAGTCATGGCAAAAATTAAATGGTACCCCTGGGGCGACTCGAACGCCCGACACGCGGTTTAGGAAACCGCTGCTCTATCCACCTGAGCTACAGGGGCAAGATTCCCGAATGGTGATAGTCTAACTATTTTACCATTCGCCAAGTTTATACCGCACTATTGCCATAGCTATAAAACCGACACCCAAACCACCGAAAATACCAGTTGGGAGCTGCCCTGTTATAAAGCCTATTGCAAAGCCAAGCATCAAGCAGCCTACAAAAATCAGCCCGCTAATTCCCTTTCTCTTGGGTTCTTTAGCTTCGTTAGCCATCATTACCTCTCTGAGTATTTAAACTTGGTGGAGATAGGGGGATTCGAACCCCCGACCTCTGCGATGCGAACGCAGCGCTCTCCCAATTGAGCTATATCCCCACACCTACAGTGAAATTATACCATATATGAGGTTATTTATTAACACTATCCCCTTTATCCTCTTCCTTGTCAGTCACTGACAATATTGCTATACTAAAATGAGCTGTTAAGGGTGGGATAAGCTATGAATTTTGAGACTATTATCGGGCTGGAGGTTCATGCCCAGCTACTGACCAAGAGCAAGATGTTCTGTCGGTGCAGTGCTGACTATGCTGATGCCCCACCCAATACCCATGTTTGTCCGGTGTGCCTGGGTATGCCTGGGGTTCTGCCGACCATCAATCAGCAAGCCATAGAATATACCATAATGACTGCCTTGGCACTGAACTGTGCTATTGCTGAATATACCAGGTTTGACCGTAAGAATTACCCCTATCCTGACCTGATGAAAGGCTATCAGATTTCGCAGTATGCTGCCCCCATAGGGCATCATGGCTGGCTCAATATTGAGGTTAACGGTCAAAAGAGAAAGGTAGGCATAACCCGCGTCCACCTTGAAGAGGATGTAGCCAAGCTGGTGCACCGCTCTTCTCCGGGGGAAGAATCTTACAGCCTGGTGGATGTTAATCGCTCCGGTGTGCCACTAATGGAGATTGTCGGCGAGCCTGACCTGCACTCCCCAGAGGAAGCCCGGCAGTACCTGATAAAGCTGCGCAGCATACTTCAATACCTGGGTGTATCTACCGGGAATATGGAGGAGGGAAGCTTCAGGTGTGATGCCAATATCAGCATCCGTCCTGAGGATAGCCCGGATTCTATGGCTAAGGTTGAGGTCAAGAATATGAATAGTTTCAAAGCCGTCTACGGGGCTCTGGAGTATGAAGTCAAACGACAGAGAAGGGCAGCCGGGGAAGGCAGGAGGCTTGTCCAGGAAACCAGGGGTTGGGTGGAGGAGAAGGGGAAAACTGTTTCGCAACGCAGCAAAGAATATGCCCACGACTACCGCTACTTCCCTGAGCCAGACCTGCCCCCCTTGGTTATCAGTCAAGATTGGGTGGAGGAAATAAGAGCAAAGCTGTCTGAGCTGCCTGAATCCAGACGGGACCGATTTGTCGCTGAATATAACTTGCCACTCTATGATGCCAACCTGCTTACCAGCTCTAAGGCAATGGCTGATTACTTTGAAGACTTTCGCAGAGCTAATGTGGGCATTCCTGCTAAGGATATAAGTAATTGGCTTTTAGGCCCAGCCAGTGGCATAATGAACGCTAACAATTGCGATGTAACAGAATTTAGCAAAAGAGTCAGTCCTGAACGGTTTGGTAGGTTATTAGTCTTACACTCAGGAGCTGCTGTTAACATTTCTACGGCTAAATCTATGCTTGAGGAAATGTTTAATACCGGGAAAGACCCTGATACTATTCTTAAAGAAGGGGAACGTGGGCAAATCAGTGATACCCAGGAGATTGAATCGGCGGTTGGTCAAGTGATAACAGCCAATCCTAAAGCAGTGGCTGATTATAAGGCAGGAAAGACACAATCCCTGACCTTCCTCGTCGGGCAGGTGATGAGGGTTACCACGGGTCGTGCCAATCCCCAGCTGGCAAACGAGTTACTGCGGAAAAGGCTTGAGGGAGGATAGGATGCAAGACTACCTCAGTGTGGCTCAGATTTTACTGTCTATAGCCTTGATACTAGCTGTTCTGTTTCAGGTTCGGGGTGGGGGGCTAGGCGGCATCTTTGGTCAGCCGACTGCTGTCTTTCGGACTAAACGGGGCGTGGAAAAAACATTGTTTCAACTTACCATTGCCTTGGTAATTCTATTTATCATTGTCTCCATAATGACCCTCAGAGTTAGTTAGTAATCGGCTGCGGCGGATACCTGGAGATATCCCTGAAAGGGGGCAATGCCCATGCCTTGCTTAATGCTGATGTAGGCAATGAGGTAAGGATAAGATGAGGAGTAGCCGATGAATTGCCCCGTTTGTGGGAAGGAGGCCAGAGCCCATATCTACTATTGTGCTAAATGTGCTGTTTATGTGCACGAAAAGTGCTGGCAGAAGCATGAGGCAACGGCTCATAGGGAAAAATGAAACTGAAAACATGGTTTCTGGAGACCAGACCGCACTTCTTGCTTCTGTCCGTAGTGCTGGCTTTCCTGGGCACCTGTATCGCCTGGCATGATGGCTACTTTCATCTTGGTTATGCTCTGTTGGCTTTTGTTGGGCTGCTTTTGTGTCACATCAGCGTCAATGTGCTTAACGACTACTTTGACTATAGAAGTGGGATAGACCTGGCGGTTAGAAGGACTCCCTTCAGCGGCGGCAGTGGCATCCTTCCCGCTGCTCTCCTCCAGCCGAGGCAGGTTTTCTGGTTCGGCTTGGTCTCTTTCTTATTAGCCATACCTATAGGTGTTTATTTCGTGATGACCAGGGGCTGGCTCCTGCTGCCTCTACTGCTAATAGCTGCGGTATGTATCCTCCTTTATACACCCTTCATAACCAGGCTGGGATGGCCTGAGTGGGCTCCCGGGGCAGGGTTGGGGACTCTGCCGGTTCTGGGCATGTATTTTGTTCAGACCACTGCCTATACCCTGCCGGCTATTATAGCTGCCATACCCTCAGGCATCTTGGTGCATAACTTGCTCCTGTTGAATGAATTTCCCGATACCGAAGCCGATGAAAAAGCGGGCAGAAAAACCCTGCCCATTACTATGGGGAAGACAAGGGCAGGCATAGTCTATTCAATTCTCACCTTGGTAGTTTACTTGTGGATAATTGGTGCTGTGGTGGCAGGACAAATGCCACTCTTCTGTCTAATAGCCTTGCTAACGCTCCCCCTGGCGATAAAGGCAATTCAGGGTGCCCTGAGGC
>DAOWJC010000041.1 GCA_030640595.1 Dehalococcoidia bacterium
GGCCACTGTAAGCCACCCTCATCCAGGCGATTGTAGGAAATGCCTCCGTAGCTGGGGGTGAGGCTGCTAATCTCGTCCATAATTTGAGACGGATGCTCAAAATCAAAGCCCTTGCCACCCATCCTCAGGGCAATCTGGCAGGTAATCCACCAATCAGGTTTGGAGTTACCTATAGGTTCTATTGCCTTTCTCACCCGCTGCACCCTTCGCTCGGTATTGGTGAAGGTGCCATCCTCTTCGGCAAAGGTTGTCGCTGGCAGAATAACATGAGCCAGCCGAGCCGTCTCAGAAAGGAAAACATCCTGAACCACAAAAAATTCTAGCCTCTCAAGTGTCTCCCGGACATGCCCGGCATCAGGCTCACTTAGTGCCGGGTTCTCGCCCACAAGGTAGAGTGCCTTTATTTGCCCCTTATAGGCGGCGTCAATAATCTCGGTGAGGGTCAGCCCAGGCTCAGCCGGTAAAGAGCATTCCCAGGCAGCCTCAAATTTCTGCCTGATAGCCGGGTCGCTGACAGCCTGGTAGCCGGGATAGACATCGGGTAGAGCACCAAGGTCACAGGCACCCTGCCCATTGTTCTGACCCTGTAACGGATTAACCCCGGTTGATGGCTTACCGATGTTTCCAGTCAGCATCGCCAGATTAGCCGTAGCTATTACATTATCAGTCCCATGGGAGTGCTGAGTAATGCCCATAGCATAGAGGATGGTGGAAGGTTTATTAGTAGCATATATCCGGGCGGCTTCAATTACCTGATTCCTGGGCACGCCAGTAATGCGCTCCACGACATTCAGGTCAAAGCCTTTGAGCGACTCCTTGAAGGCATCAAAGTTCTCACAGCGCTTATCTATAAAGGATTGGTCAAGTAGCCCATCATCAACTATAACCCGCATCATCCCCATGAGCAAGGCAACATCGGTGCCAGGCTTATGCCGCAGCCATAGGTCAGCCCAGCGAACCAGGGCAATCTCACGGGGGTTGGCTACAATGAGCTTTGCCCCTTTATCCACTGCTTTCTTTATCTCCAGCCCGATAACCGGGTGAGCCTCGGTAGTGTTGGTGCCAATAGCTAGTATGCAGCCAGCATCACGGAGCTCGTTGATGGAGTTGGTCATAGCCCCGCTACCAAAGCTCTGGACGAGACCAACCACTGTAGGCGCCTGACAAAGACGGGCACAGTGGTCGATATTGTTGGTGCCCAATACCGCCCGGGCAAATTTCTGGATGACATAGTTATCCTCGTTTGTGCACATGGCTGAGGAGATTACCGCTACCTTACCTTGTTTATAACTGGCTAGTTTACTGGCAACCAGGTCTAGTGCTTCCTCCCAGGTTGCTTCCTCAAAATTACCATTTCGCCTAACCAGGGGAGTGGTTAAGCGCTCCGGGTGATGAACAAATTCAGTAATGCCAAAGCGCCCTTTAACACAGGCTTGCCCTTGATTTACCCCACTGCCAGGAGCAACCTCTATCACCCTCTCGCCTTTAACGTGTAGCTCTAATTGACAGCCAACCCCACAATAGGGACAGGTGGTAATTACCTGACGCTCAGCTAAACCCTCCCATTTCCTGTTTCGCTCCATTAGTGCCCCCGTAGGGCAGGCATCAACACAAGCTCCACAAAATTGACACCCTGATTCCTGTAGGGAGCGACCGAAGGCAGTCCCAATCAAAGCCTGACTGCCCCGATAGGTAAAGGCGATAGCCCCCGCCCCCCTTACCTCCTGACATACCCTGACACACCGCCCACACAGAATACATAAATTGTAGTCACGCTCAAAGAAGGGGTCTCCCCTCTCTATCGGTAGCTCTTTATATGCATAGGGAAGTGTTACTTCTTCTATCCCTATATAGTCAACTACCTCCTGCAACTCACACTGCCCATTCTTGGGACAAACTACGCAGCGCTCGGTTACTGCCACACTGCGCAAACATATATCAAAAGGCTGGCATCGCTCCTTGCGGTCACAGGTGAGGCATGGGTTGGGGTGTTCTGTCAGTATAAGCTCTAGAATATCCCGCCTTAACTCCTGAATCTGCGGAGTGTTTGTCTTTACCACCATCCCATCACTAGCCGGTGTGGTGCATGATGTGGGATAGCCCGGCATGTTCTCAATCTCTACTATACATAGACGACAGCCACCGTAGGGGGTTAAGTCAGGGTGGTAGCAGAGTGTGGGTATATATATGCCGGCTTCTTTAGCTGCTTCTAATACCGTCATGCCTTCTTTTACTTTAACTTCTTGACCATCAATGGTTAAGGTAGTCATTCCTATCTAAACCTCATTAATCTATAGAAGGCTTATCTGAAACCCCGGCATTTCCCTTTGCTTTTGGTGCCGTTACCGGAATTGGTTCACTGGGAACAGCCAATTCCTCTCCAGAAACCTTCACCACCGCACTGAATCGGTCAGGGCAAACATCAAGGCAAGTACCACATTTGATACACTTACTTTGGTCAATAATATGCACCATTCTCTTGCCACCAGATATAGCCTCAACCGGGCACTCCCTAAGACATATGCCACAACCTTGGCACTTATCGGGCAGGATATAATAGGAAATTAACTCGGTACAGGCTAATGCTGGGCATCGCTTCTCGTTGATATGAGTCTCATACTCATCTCTGAAGTAACGAATTGTAGTCAGAACAGGATTTGGTGCTGTCTGCCCCAAGCCACATAAGGAGCCAGATTTAACTACCTGAGCTAACCTCTCCAGGCGCTCAATGTCACCTGGCTTCCCCTCACCTCGGGTAATACGCTCTAGGATGTTGAGCATCTGTCTGGTGCCTACGCGGCAGGGAACACACTTGCCACAAGATTCGTTCTGGGTGAAGGAAAGAAAATACTTGGCCAAATCAACCATACAGGTATCTTCATCAACAACCACCATTCCCCCCGAACCCATTATGGAACCGGCTTGAGTCAAGGACTCATAATCTACAGGCAGGTCCAACAAGCTGGCTGGCAGGCAACCACCTGACGGACCGCCGGTTAGCACTGACTTAAACGGCTTACCATTAACAATTCCGCCACCAATCTCATAAATAACCTCACCCAGTGAGATACCCATCGGTACCTCTATTAATCCAGTCCGCACTACCTTACCGGCTAGAGCGAAGGTCTTAGTCCCTTTACTTGTCTCGGTGCCAAAACTGGAATACCACTCACCTCCTCTTTGCAATATGGCTGAGACATTACCCCAAGTCTCCACATTATTGATATTAGTTGGCTTACCCCATAAGCCGGATATTGCTGGAAAAGGAGGGCGAGACCGAGGCATTCCCCGCTTGCCCTCAATAGACATCATAAGGGCTGTTTCCTCACCACAAACAAAGGCGCCAGCACCCTCCTTTATCTCTATTTGGAAACCAAAGCCAGAATCAAGTATATTATCCCCTAATAAGCCATACTCCTCCATCTGCTTTAGCGCAATCTGTAATCGCTCTATAGCCAGAGGATACTCTGCACGGCAGTAGATGTAACCGTGACTTGTCCCAATGGCATAGGCACCAATAAGCATACCTTCTAATACCGCATGCGGGTCACCTTCCAGTAATGACCTATCCATAAAAGCCCCGGGGTCACCTTCATCGGCGTTGCAAATCAGGTATTTCTCTTTGCCCGGTGCTCGCCGGCAAAACTCCCACTTCCGACCAGTGGGGAAACCGGCACCACCTCTACCCCTCAATCCAGACTTCTTTACCTCCTCAATCACCTGTTCCGGACTCATCTCCAGCGCCTTAGCCAGACCGCCATAGCCATCGCAGGCAATGTATTGCTTTATATCCTCAGGGTCGATATGCCCACAATTGCGCAGTGCAACGCGCACCTGTGGTCTAAGCATGGGTAACTCAAAGAGCCTGGGGATACCATCAATACCATCTTCGCCTATGGTGCCTAGAGCCAGGTCAGGACGAGGATTGTCATTGATAATACAATCTTCTATTAGCTGGGAAACGATTTCCGGGGTAACACCACTATAGCAGATACGAGGACGGCCTGGTTTAATTATGTCTACTAAGGGCTCAGCATAACAAAGCCCGATACAGCCAACCTGTGTCACTATGGCATCAATGCCTCGCCGGGATAACTCCCTATGAATAGCCTCCAAGGTATCCATAGCCCCGGCTGCCCTACCACATGTAGCAGTACCTACAAGGATACGAATTTTCTCACTATGCTGCAAAGCCTCCCATTCTGATAAGGCTTGGCTTTGAATTTCATCAAATGTCATACTCCTAGCGTCTCCATCAATACTCAGCCAATATTTTTCTTGCCTTGGCTGTGGTCATTCTGCCGTAGACAGTCTTATCTACTACCAAGACCGGGGCTAAAGCACACGAGCCAAAGCAAGCCACCCTCGCCAGGCTAAATTTGTAATCCTCGGTGGTTTCCCCAGATTGAATACCCAGTTCCCGCTCCACCGCCTCTAAAATGCGTGGTCCACCCCGCACATGACAGGCAGTGCCTTGGCAAACCTTTATCGTGTGTTCTCCTTGCCGTATAAATCGAAACTGGGCATAAAAGCTAGCAACACCATAAACCTCACTCTCAGAAACACCCAAAAAATAGGCTATCTCTGAAACAGCTTCTTCAGGAAGATAGCCCAATTCCTCTTGCACCTTCTGTAGAACGGGGATTAAAGCCCCCCTCTGCCCACGGTATGGAGCAAGGATTGGTGATAATCGCTCACGCATATCCACCCCCAAAATTAATTACGGCATTTATAATTTACCACCAGATAGTGTCTAATTCAAGTTTTCTGGTATTGCTTAATTGCCATTAAGGGTATAAGATAGTAAAGATCGTCTAAAAAAATGCCAAGGCGCTAATTGTCGCCCAATATCGGACGAGGAACAAAACTAAACAGACTAAACATATGAAAGGGGGGCGATATGCACTGCTAATTATTAAGATAGAATTTGCAAGCCTTGATTACGCCCATTGGGCGCTCAGATAATTTCCAGATTTGACAACAAAGGGCTAAATAATTTAATTACTAAAAGTGAACTACTGAGGTGGATAATAATGGCTATAGAACTGGTTCATGTCGGATTTAGTAACATTCTAGTAATGAATAGGGTTATTGCTATAGCTTCACCAAGCTCGGCACCTACTAAACGTACAATCCAGGAAGGGAGAAACAAAGGGCTGCTAATTGATATGACCAACGGCAGAAGAACCAAGGCCGTTATCTTCACCGATAGCGGGCACATTATTTTGGCTGCCCTTGCCCCAGAAACTATAGCTGGCAGGTTACAAGCAAGTCGAGGCAGTCCAGTGCTAAGAGCAGAGCCAGGCGATGAGAAAGGCGAGCTATAAAAGCCAAGCCCTATTCCACTCGTTGACAAGGTCATTACTCATAGTCCTCTCCGGTCCTTCAGGAGCGGGTAAAGATGCGGTTTTAACCAGGATGAAGGAACTAGGCTACCCTCTTGAATATATTACAACTGTAACCACACGACCTCAGCGAGCTAATGAGAGAGATAATGTAGACTATCACTTTATCTCAATGGAAAGGTTCCAGGAAATGATTTCTGGTAAGGAGTTATTAGAGTGGGCAAATGTCTATGGCAATTGGTATGGTGTGCCTAAGGAAGCAGTCAAACAAGCACTGGACAAGGGGCAAGATGTAATAGTAAAGGTTGACATTCAAGGAGCAGCTACTATTAAAAAAATCCTACCCCAGGCAGTATTTATCTTTCTCATGCCCCCATCGAGGGAAGAACTTGCCATAAGGCTCAAGCAGCGCCACACTGAATCAGCCTTCAACCTAGCCCTACGCCTAAAAACTGCCGAGGAGGAAATAAAACAACTACCCCTATTTGACTATATAGTATTGAACAAGCGGGATGAAATTGACCTGGCGGTATCGGAGATTAAGGCTATTATTACTGCCGAAAAGTGCCGGGTAATCCCCAGGGAGATAGTTTTATAAGCTGATTAGAATAGCAGGTGCAATAGCCAGGCAAACAAATAACCCAGCCCGCCACAGATAGGGAAGGTTAGTATCCAGGCAATAATAATATCACCGGCTATCCCCCAACGCACTGCCGAAAGTCGCTTGGTGGCACCTACCCCCATAATAGATGCACTTATGCAATGAGTGGTGCTTACTGGAATACCCCAATGCCCTATAAATGCTCCGTGTGAGGCGACCTCAATCACTGTAGCTGCTGAGGCTTGGGCAGCAAAACCATGAACCGGCCTAAGGGTGGTAACCCTCATTCCTACTGTTTTAATAACCCGCCAGCCGCCCATAGCCGTGCCGGCACTAATAGCCAAGGCTGGTATGACTATTACCCACCACAAGTTAGGGTCCAATATGGAGAGACGGTCCCATAGACTAGCATCTTGATAAAAAATTACCAGCGCCATAGTGATGACGCCTATAGGCATCTGACCATCATTCTTGCCATGGCTATAAGCCATAAAGGCAGTAGTCAAAAATTGCAATCTACTGAAAATTCTTCGCATCTTATCTGGGGCACTTCGCCGAAAAACCCAATACAGGCAGACCATCACAGCAAAGCCACCGGCAAAGCCAAGCAAAGGAGCTATGCCTACCGCGGCTAGAATTCGCTGCATAACATCCCATACCACAGCCTTACTACCCACCACCGCTATCCCCGCCGCAGCTAGCCCAGCAATAAACCCATGGTGCAAGCTTATCGGCAGACCAGAGTAAGTAGCTAGTGTGCCCCAGATAATAATGGAGGCTAAAGCAGCAATTACCGTTAGATAGGTTATTGCCTCCGGGACTAAAATCCCTTTGCCAATAGTTTTGGCAACCAACGTGCCAGTGGCGGCACCGGCCATATTGGCTATGACAGCTATTATAAGAGCATTTCGGGGGGAAAGAGCACGGGTACCGATTGCCGGAGCAATAGCGTTAGCCGCATCATTGAAACCATTAACTATACCAAAACCAACAGCTAGAATAACAATAAGGATAAAAAGGTAAAGGGAAGGGTCAGGCATGCTTGAGGGCTACCCCTTCAAGGACATTAGCCACATCCTCACACCTATCGGTGGCGCTCTCCATATGCTCATAAATCTCACGCCACTTAATAACCTTAGCCAAATCTGTGGTGTCACCAAAAAGCTCAGCCATCGCTGAGCGGAATACCCTATCAGCCATGTTCTCTAACCGATTAATCTCCACACATCGTGGGAGAATGTGCCTTAACTCAGCCCGATGTCGCAACTGAGGCATTGCCCTTTCCACCTCAGCCGTTGCCTGCACTATAATATCTGCCAGCTCCTTAGCCCTCTGACCAGGATGGTCTACCTTATAGATAACCATGGCATCAGCCACAGCATGGATAAAATCGGTTACATCATCCAAGGTATGACCCAGCAGAGCTATATCCTCCCTATCAAAGGGGGTAACGAAGGTGCGGTTTAGCTGGGCCATAATCTCGTGGGTAATCGTGTCTCCTCGGTGCTCAAGTTCAGTTATCTCAGCCACCTCCCCCTCAATATTCTTCCACTCATCAACCAATTTTTTTAGCCCCTGAGCGGCTTTTACCATATTCTGGGCGCTCTCCTCAAAAAGGACAAAAAACTTCTCTTCCCTGGGAAGAAAACGGAATTTAAACATAGCTACCCCCCCTTCGCCAACAATAGGCAGAACGAGGTAATAAAAGATTAGAAATTAGACGATGAGGGGAAAAGGGGCTACCTGGTTGTTGCTTCCATATAAGATAGGTGAATAAACTGAAATGATGATTATAGGGTATCAAGATTTGACCAAAAACTCTTGACAAATAGCTACAGGTGTAAGGCAAAACACTCCTTCTTGAC
>DAOWJC010000018.1 GCA_030640595.1 Dehalococcoidia bacterium
ATCAGCTGTTCAAGGACAGTGTGGACCAGTCCGCAGCCTTTCGGCAGCTCATCGAACGCGGACTGGAGCTACTTGAGGGTAAGGTTCACGTTAACCGCCAGTGGCTGGAGGAGATGCGCGATATGTATGCCTTTTTCGAACGGGAACTTCCAGTCTTGCTGGAGCGCTGGGAACAAGAGCGTAAGCAAGGCAAGCTAAAAGTAAGGTGAAACCACTAGAAATGAGTTATAACGAAATTGCTCTTTTTGAGAGGGAGGCTTTGAAATGAGAAGATGGAGAACTATAGGTGTTCTATTACTATGCTTGGCTCTAGCTGGCTCTATTGCTTGTAATCCATTTGGAGGTGACAAAGAGGAAGTTACCCAGCAGTTAGTTGAGGTGGTGCGGGGTAATTTAATCATTAGTGTTAGTGGTAGCGGCAACATAGAGGTTTCTAAAGAGGCGAATTTAGCTTTTGACGTTGGCGGTAGGATAGACAAGATTTATGTTGATGATGGTAACAGTGTTACCGAGGGTGATGTCCTAGCCAAGCTTGAGACCGATGCTCTGGAGCTGGCCTTAACCCAGGCACAGGTAGTTCTAATCAAACAACAGGTAGCTGTGAACACAGCGAATGTGACTCTGAGAACTGCAAGGCATAGTCTGGATGAAGCTCGAGACATATATACCTGGCCAGAGATTGAGGTTGCCCAGTCTGATGTAGATAATGCTAAGGCCTTTGTCGATTATGTATTATCACAGGACCTACCAGCAGCGACAGTGGCATATGCCCGGGCAAGATTAACTGCGACTGAGGCTATATTAGATGCCATGATAACAACCTATGACACCGAGGAGGTAACCATCAAAAAGATGGAAGTAGAGCTAGCTGAACAGTCCCTAGCACTAGCCCAACAGACTCTAAGACAATACCGGCAGTCTCTGGAGCAAGCCCAGAAAAACCTTAATGAGGCAACTCTTACTGCCCCATTTGATGGAGTAGTAGCCAGCGTATATGTTGATGAAGGGGACGTTATCCCCTCCCCTACTATGGCGCCCAAGGTAATCATTTATCTAATTGACCTTACCACTATGGAACTGAATGTAGAGATGGATGAGATAGATATACCGGGGGTGAAGCTGGAACAAAGAGCCATTATTGAGGTGGATGCACTACCTGACGTCGAGCTTGAGGGTGAGGTTGCCTCTATTTCTCTGTTGTCAAAGGAGACAGGCGGCGTGGTGCTATATGAGGTTAAAATTGACTTTGCTGCTCCAGAGGGTTCGGGGCTTAGGGTTGGTATGAGCGCCGAGGCTGATATCGTTATCAAGGAGCGGAATAATGTCTTGCTGGTGCCCAGCCGGGCTATTACCACGGATAGCGAGGGTAATCCAATGGTAAAGGTTATGGTTAATGAGCAAACTGAAGAAAGACGGGTAGTTATCGGCATAAGTGATGGCCTTGACACCGAGATTATAGACGGGCTTAATGAAGGCGAGGTAGTGGTGGTAGAAAGGCGAGCCAAGTAGGAGACACACCATCCATTTTGGCGGATAGGATTAAGGAACATGATTGAACTGGAAAACATTACCAAGATTTACCGCATGGGTAAGGTAGAAGTTCCTGCTCTCCAGGGGATAACCCTTAATATAGAGAGGGGAGAGATGCTGGCTATCATCGGTGCCTCAGGCTCGGGCAAGTCCACCCTGATGCATATCATCGGCTGTCTGGATAAACCTACTTTGGGCAGGTATATCCTTGAGGGGGCTGATGTCAACCAGCTTAATGATAATCAGCTAGCCGAGATAAGAAGTAAGAAGCTCGGCTTCGTCTTTCAGGAATACAACCTCTTGTCCCGTGCCAGTGCTGTAGCCAATGTTGAGCTGCCTCTTGTCTATGGGGATGGTCTTAACAGGCGTAAGCGAGCTTTAGAAGCGTTGGAACGGGTGGGATTGGGAGCCAGGGCTAAACACAAACCAACCGAGTTATCGGGTGGCGAGCAGCAGCGGGTGGCTATTGCCCGGGCGCTGGTGAACAATCCTGCCATAATTCTGGCTGACGAGCCTACCGGTAACCTGGACAGTGCTGTTACTGCCGAGATTATCTCTATTTTCCGTCAGCTTAACCAGGATGGTATCACCGTAGTCATAGTCACCCACGAGATGGACATAGCCTCCCAAACCCAGCGCATCATTCGGCTC
>DAOWJC010000001.1 GCA_030640595.1 Dehalococcoidia bacterium
AGTTGCCGAAAGGGACAGGCTTTTTGATGAGCTAAAGAAGCTGAAATGGTTAAAGCCTTTCCCCTCGCAAGCCAACTTTATTCTCTGCTCGGTTCTAAACGGCAAGGCAAGCGAGCTCTGGCAAAAATTGCAGGACAAGGGAATACTGGTTCGCTACTTTGACAAGCCACTTTTGAAAAATTACATCCGCATCAGTGTGGGCAAACCAGAACACACCGATGCCTTAATTAAAACACTCCAAGAAATAGGAAGATAATTCAAATAAGTGTTACAATACTTAACAATTTTAATACTAATATCGTTGTCAGTCTTAAAGGACTGTTATAAATTCTAACAATTTAGCGCTTACCCACTTGACAAATCTCCATAAAGCTGTTACAATACTTAACAATTTTAACAACTACATTAGTGTTTGATGCTAAATAAGTGTTACAATACTTAACAGGAGGCTGAAAATGGATCAGGTTGAAGAAATAGTAGAAAAAATAGTAGAACTGCAAAAAGAGGGCGGATATACTGACCAACAGATGGCAGATAAGATCGGGGGCAGTAGGCCTCTTTATCAGCGAACACGGACAAGGAAGATAACTGCGGGCGGCCGCTTCCTTAAGGGGGCAATTGCTCTTCTTTCCTCGAAGGTTGAGGTTAGTAGTTCATCCGTAGCTAACAGGGAGGTTAAGATTAATCGATCATACATAGTTCCCAGGAAGACTAAGGAAACCAATATCAACCTAAAGCTCGATGTTGATAGCAATGGTAAATACGAGATAAATACCGGGATTAAGATGTTTGACCACCTTCTGGCACAGTTAGCTCAACACGGAAGATTTGGCATAACGCTATCAGCAACTGGAGATGACCAGCATCACCTAGTAGAGGATGTTGGCATTTGTTTGGGTAAAGCCCTAAATAAAGCTCTCGGAGAAAAGAGAGGTATTATGCGAATGGGTGATGCTGCCGTGTCTATGGACGATGCTTTAGCGACAGTAGTAGTGGATATCAACGGGCGGGGGTATACTGTATTAGACCTGCCGTTTAGCAAGAATGACATGGCTGGATTTCCCACCGACCTTATCCGTCACTTCCTTGAGTCCTTTGCTGCCGAAGCCAGGCTGAATCTCCACGCCAAGATTGTTTACGGCATCAATGACCATCACAAGGCAGAGGCACTGTTCAAAGCCCTAGGCAGAGCCTTAGATACAGCAACGAAGATTGACAAGCGAATTAGCGGCGAACTCCCCAGCACCAAGGAATTGTTGGAGGGTTAAGCGCTCACTCTACCCCAGTTTCTCCCCCGTCAGCCTCTCATAAGCCTGCTGGTATCTCTTGGTGGTAGCCTCAATGACCTCTAACGGAAGCATGGGGGCTGGTGGCTCTTTGTTCCACCCTGACTGAATAAGCCAATCCCGAACTGGTTGCTTATCATAGCTGGGCTGGGACTCGCCAACTTTATATAGCTCGGCAACCCAGATACGGCTTGAGTCCGGGGTTAGCAGCTCATCAATAAGGATGAGTTTATCATTATCCAGCCCAAACTCGAACTTGGTATCAGCAATGATGATACCCCTGGCTCGGGCATGTTGTCGGGCGTAGCTGTATATAGTTAGGCTTTTCTCCCTCATCCCTTCAGCCAGAGCTTCACCTACCAGCCCCTTCATTTCATCCATAGTCAAGGGCTGGTCATGCCCGGTTTCTGCCTTGGTGGTCGGGGTAAATAATGGCCGAGGCAGTTCCTGGCTCTCCTGTAAACCTTTAACTACAGGCAGCCCGGAAATAGTGCCCCGTTGCTGATATTCTGCCCAAGCTGAGCCGGAGAGGTAGCCACGCACCACACACTCAATAGGGATGCGCTTTACCTTTTTAACAACCATAGACCGACCAGCCAGGTAAGAGGGATAGGGAAAACGGCTTTCAGCAAGAAGGTAGGAATCGAGGCAATGAACATCGTCAACTGCTTCTATCAAATGGTTGGGCACTAGATTTTTAGTCTTTTCAAACCAGAAGGCGGAGAGCTGATTAAGCACTAAACCTTTATCCGGGATGCCGCAGGGTAAAACCGAGTCAAAGGCTGAGATTCGGTCGGTGGCGACAATAAGCAGTAGGTTACCCAGGTCGTAGGTATCCCGCACCTTGCCACGGATAAATAATGGTAGGGGCAGGTCAGTATTTATCAAAACTGATGGGCTAATAGTCATCGGATACCGCCAAAACAAAGAACTCCATTTGCAACACCTATTATTCTAGCATTTGCTATTGACTCAGTAAACAATAAAGGTCAAATCATCTCTAACTCCTTCAACTACCCGTTTTTACACTGCTTGTTCCTTGACATCGCTGGATTAGGTTGTTAAACTACCGCTGCAACAGTCTTGGGCTTTAGTTATTCTGTTACAAATTTCCCGTCGGGAGTTTCAATTGACAGAAAAAGCGTCAGAACCATCGAAGCGGGGGCTTGTTTATATCTTCACCGGTGA
>DAOWJC010000077.1 GCA_030640595.1 Dehalococcoidia bacterium
TGCGCTCGGTGATGTCGCTGTATATGGCATATACTGCAACTGTTTTGTTACCAAACTGAATAGGGTAGTGAAGCAAGGAAACATCTACCAGGCTGCCATCCTTATGTTTTCTCACCGTCTCTATCCGAGACACTTGATTATTGAGAGCAGCCCGAGCCAAAGCAGACGCTTCCTCAATACGGTCTTCAGGAACAACCATATAGTAAAGAAACCGATCTTTGACTTCCTCAGCCCGGTAGCCAAAAAGCGCCTCAAATCCCCTATTGACTTGAACCACCCTGTCAGTATCATCCAGCATAGCGATAGCATCAGGGGAGTTATCGAAGAGCTGCTGGAAATAGGCTTTCTGACGCTTAAACGTCTCCTCCATCCGTTTGCGCTCGGTGATGTCTGTGGTTACCTCAGTAACCTTCATCACACCACTGGCATCCCTGAAGGGAATGAATTGAAACTCATATATCCTGCCATCCTCAGAGGTGACCTCATGAGTCTCACTGGTACCATTCTCGATAGCTCGCCTGAGAGCACATATCTCACACGGCTCTTTACGCCCGAAAAATCCCTCATAGCATAGCCTGCCCTTTAAATCTCCAAACCTTTCATTCAGCACTCGGTTCTGATATTCCACTACATAATCAGGCGAAATTATGCTTACTCCCTGCTCAAGCAGCGGGGATATGCTTGACTCTCTCCTTTTTCTTGTTTTAGACATCCTTATCACCCCTTGCCATTCTTCTTGTATATCTTTGCCTTACTATCAAGGCACTCCAGTTTCTCACGCAGACTTTCTGGCGGCGTTTCCACCTCGCCCAGAATCAGGTAGCCGGGGGTAGTCAGTGAATCATAGAGCATGCCCAGCACCCTCTCCTGCAGTGTCTTCTGTAGGTATATCAGGACATTGCAGCAGAATATACAGTCCAGATTCAAAAAGGGCGGCTTTGTTGTTGAAGCCAAATCAAAATAGGAGAAGCTGACCATTTGCCTGATGTCAGCCGTCACCTCATAGCCTTCACCGCTGCCGGTGAAATAGCCTCCAAGGATGGCGGAAGGCAGACCCTCTATATCCTTTGTCGAGTATACTCCCGCCCATGCCTCTTTCAGGGCTTGCCGACTGATGTCGGTGGCATGGATTGATATATCAAAGTCCGGCAACCTGTGCCCAAGGAATTCGGCAAGCATCATAGCTATGGAGTATGGCTCTTCACCCCGGGCACAGGCAGTGCTCCAGAACCTCAGGCTCCGCTCTCTTTGCTTTCGTTTGTGCGATACCAGTTCAGGTAACACTAGCTTGGCTACCTGCTGAGAGGTGTAGGGGCTTCTGAAGAAACCACTTACCTTTATGGTAAGGTCATCGGTAAGCCTTTGATACTCTTCGGGGTGAGCATCAAGAAACTTCATATACGCCCAGTAGGTTCTCACTCCTGTGGCGTGGAGTCTCCTTTCCAGGCGGCGGGTCACCGTCCCGCGCTTATATTCCCGGAAATCATATCCCCCGTCCCGATACACCTTCTCCAAAAGTGGCTCAAGAGCTATAGCATCATGCTCTGCGACCATACTCTCCATATCTGGCTCCTATAGCACATATGCCAATTGTATCATAAAAGGACAAAAGTTGCCAGTAGGCACTTAGTATGGCATGCAAGTTGATGAAAGTCAAACCTGGTGGGAAAGGGGGCGCATAGTCAATAGCGCGGCTATAGGTGGGGTTTAGCTTGGAATAGTGTTAGCTTATTTTGGGGATGAGGTCAGTAGCGTCTACCGCCTCAGAAAGTTAAGGCACCCCTGGAATAAACTGCTATTGTAGTGAGGGTAATAATGATGGCAGCGGTACCGATTCGGGCTAAGATTAGCTGGGGAATGCCTGTCCTCAGGGCTCGGTGGGTATCCCTGCGGGTTATCCAGTCTTGGCGGTTAAGTGTTAGCAAGCCATAAATTCTAATAATCGCGGTGGCAAAATTTACCAGGACATAGGTTGGTAAGAGGGCGATGTCAGCCGGGCGCCTGGCTAAATGGGGCAGGATTTTTATTCCTCGACTAAAAACGAACCAGACTAGCAGGATAGCTGCTGGTAGCCACATTTTAAGGAACAGCGAGGCTAAGAAGTAGGTCAGGCCTAGACTCAGAGTAAACGGGCAAATCATCCTGTCAATAAGGTGAAAAGCCAGGAAAGGGTATTTCCAAACCCAGCCTTGCCTCAAGGCGCGTAAATCGGCTCGCCAGGTATTTCTTGACCAGCGAGTTCGCTGTTTAAATAGTGTTGATAGCTTAGTAGGTCCCGGAGTATAGACTCGGGCACTACGTTGGTAACGGGCTTTCCAGCCGGCAGATTCGATTAAGTAAGTAAGCCTCTTATCGTCACCACCAATGCAACGTTTTCCCAAAAAGGTTTCGTTTACCAAATCATCAACTAGCGGAAGAATAGCCTTGGAACGGTAAAGAGCAGTGCGACCGGAGAGGCAAGTTAGAGCGTCGCTTGTAGTAGCAACAAAGGGCATCTCTTCCAGATATCTTAGGTCAAGCTGGATGTCAAAAATACGCTGGGCTGTAGTCTTTGGTTCGAGGACATTCTGGCGTGTGGTAACGCCACCAACCTCTGGGTCACTAAAGGGGGCGAGGGCTTTGTCCAAGAGGGACTTATCCCAAATGGTATCACTGTCCACTAAAGCAATTATTTCTCCTGTGGCAGCTTTGATTCCCTCAGCTAGGGCAGGTCTTTTGCCAGGTGTTTCGGTAATAATTAATTTCGCTTCAGGATACTGCTTGGCGAATTCCCTGAATACCTGGATACATCTGGTATCGGTGTAATCAATGACAGCAATTATTTCCTGAGGACTGTTGACTTGCCATGACTGGAGAGCTTGGCGAAAGACTTCGGGAGTTTCATTGTATACCGGGGTTACCACTGAGACAGGGGCACTATAAGGGTTATTAATTGGTCTATAGAATAGGGTTACCAACCGTCTGAAGAGCCATACTCCCCATCTCCAGGCACCGATTATGCCCAACGGGAAGTAAAATATTAATATTGCTAAATAATCGTTCATGATTTCCATTCTGGTACTCTCTTGGCGGCAACGCCTTGCCTGGCGAGACTGCCTACCGGGCACAATTGCTCGCCGGGAATTTGTTCCTCCATCTCCTCGTTAACCTTGATGACGGCATCCAACAGGAGCATAGGGTTCAGGTTAAGTTCCGTAGCAAAGGAGCGGAATGCCCTGGTATCTTTGGGCAGACAGGTGCCACCGTAAGGTCTGCCTCCCACCGTTCCATACTTCGGATTCCAAATCCCTTCTGCCGACTTCGCTACCAGGGAGTTCACCGTCTGGCTGTCAATTCCTAGCTTCTGGCAGACCACATACATCTCATTGAAAAAGCTAATCTTGGTGGCATTGAACAGGTTATGAACATACTTCATCATCTCCGCCACCTTGAGTTCGGTTACTATTATTTCAGCCCCGAATGGCTGATAGAGCTTCTCCAGCTCCTTACCTGACCTCTGGTCATAAGCGCCGATAACTGTTAGCCAGGGATGGACAAAGTCCTGTTCGGAATTGACTGCCCGCAGAAACTCGGGGTTCATGCATACGCCAAAATCCACCCCTGCCTTTTTCCCTGAGTAATACTCCAGCATGGGAATTACTTTTTCCTCGGTTGTACCTGGCAAAGAGGTGCACCTGACCACTACCAGATGATACCTATTAATGTCAGCCAA
>DAOWJC010000062.1 GCA_030640595.1 Dehalococcoidia bacterium
AAGCCCTTCTCTGGCGAAGTTTTCACCTCGGGCTTCTCAACCGTTCTCTCTTCATCGCAGGCGACAATATAATGGGCTAACCGATTTTGCAGCTCATGCTTATAGTTAGCCTGTGGCCATTGGGTAGGGAAGGCTTCGCGGTCAATCTCATTGACCTGGTCAATGTCTTCCTTTCGCATCAAACGCACATAATAAGGCAAGCCTTCATCCTCTTTATGAATATTTTCTTATCAAAGGTTCGCTCTTAAAATTATTGTAGCACATTCCATAGGCATGTGGGCAAAATAAAGGGGAACCCCACTTGGAGGCTCCCCATTATTATTCCATGGGTTCCTAGGACAACTCAGTCAGCCAGTTCAGGTGCCGCTGACCCTTGCCATCCTCTGGGGACAGCCATCATTTGCTGGCCACGTATGGCTTGGTGGATGCGAGCACGCAGAAACAGGCAGTTCTGAGTCTCCAGCCTATTTTGCCATCGCTCCATAATCCTGTTCGCGGCTTGGCCAAACGCCTCCTTACTCATCCCTCGCTGAGCGCTCCACATATGGCGGTGGATTAAGGCTTTGTTGAAGAAACAGCCTGGGGTCAGGCAGTCTATGCCCTCTGGTCTCTGCTCCCACCATTCTCTAATTTCGTCGGCTTCCTGTTGAGTAATGAGCCCGTCTTCCACGGCTTTATCAAGATACCTGATAAAAGCCTCGTCTCTTATTTCCTGCCGCGCCTGCTCAAAGGCGCTGGCTAGCTCCTCCCCGGTAATGCCTAAATTCTCGGCGACCCTGGCGAGAAGACCATTGTCACCTGTTGTGTTTGATGTTGGCGCAGACCCATCATCTGCCATCACCGCGGCTGCGCCACCTACTGTCAGCAAGACTACAGCTACCAATACTGACACAAGAACCTTTACTTTTTTGGACATCACTTTTTACCTCCTTTGGCTAAATTTCTTTCCACTAATATATAACGAAAAAAGTCGCCATTTGGTTAGCAGTGAGTTTAAGATATTTTGAAAATTGGTTTGTGGCTAATCTAAAGCCTCAAGGGCTTTCTTATAGTTGGCTACCGATGCAGCAATCGCCCGGCGCAGGGCAGGCTTGGCTGATTCCGGGGCTGTCTTCAGTACAGCGCGGAGAGCCTGGGGATGCTCAGCAGCGTAGCCAGATAAAATCACCCTCAGCTTAGCCTGTTTATTAACCTTAATGCCTTCATCCCTACCGCCCCTAGTTTGCTCAGATGGCGCCGGTGCTGAGGGTGGTGGCGCCAGAAGCACGCCAGCCTCTTTCTTTTGGGTTGTAGCCAGAACAGCAACTCTTACCAGGTAGGAATTCAATCGCTGGGTGACCCTCTCCACCTGCTCCGGTTTGCCCTTATTAGCTACATAAACTATCTCAGCCACTCTCTTATCCGCCAGCTTAGCATACAGTTCTGCCTTGCCTAGAGCTGAGGGGGTTAGTGCCAGTTGCACCTGCTCTGTAGCCAGCTTCACCTGATAAAGGGGATTATCGGGCATGCTGTTACCAGCCGCGACTACCGTGCTACCCCCAGCCAACAGCAGGACAAGAACTATAGCCACTACCGTTGCCCACCGCGGCTGCCAGCCAAAGACGGGGATTCTTCTCTTCTGTTCTATCTCCTGGAGTGCCGAGTGAAACTGGTATCTGGCTTTGGCCCTGAACTCAGGGTGAGGTTGGATAGCTGATGCTTGCTTAGTAACCAGGGCTGTCTGGAGCAATGGCTCAAGCTCATCTCCCTGCTCAGGATAGCTCTGAAGGCACTGCTCTATAGTCTCGCCCTTAATCAGCAGTCGCTCCAGGCATTCATCAAGAATATCATTAAATTTTCTGCTCTTCTTCATCGTCTTACGTCCCCGATAACGCTTTACGCAAGGCTACTATTGCGCTGTGCTGCAGTGCCTTTACCGCTCCCTGGCTTTTGCCCATAACCTTGGCCACCTCGGCAGTCGATAGTTCACCGGAAAAACGCAGGGCAATTACCTCGCGCTGTGCCTTGGTCAGCCGCTTGGTGGCTGATACTAGCTGGTCAATATCCAGCCTGTGCTCAGCCACTAACTGGGGATTACTATTACTGCTTGCCTGTGATTCGTCAAGAGGGACGGTAGCCCGCTTTGCTTTCTTTCTCAGGTAGTCGACCACCTGGTTATGAGCAATACGAAATAGCCAGGCTGAGAAGGGTATGCCCTTCCATTTAAAGGAAGAGATAGACTGAAGGGCATTGAGAAAGACCTGCTGAGTCATATCCTCTGCCTCCGTCTTGTCCCCTATTCTGAGAGCCACATAACGATAAATCCTATCGAAGTGCTGCTCGTATAGCTGGGTGAAAGCCTCCTGGTCTCGCTGTTGTGCCCGGCGGACAAGGCTCTCCTCATCTTGCACCTGACAACCCCCCACCGGCTTAACCTTATACCAAATCAAGGCTTAGCCGGTAATATGGTGTTACCCTGTGCATATAAGGTATTGACGAATGTACATTAAGTATTATACAATCATCATGTACCCTATATGCTATAACGATTATAAGTCGAAAAGGATAGGTGGAGCAAATGAAAACATTGGATGTTCTTAGAGAAGTGCTGGCTGGTAAAAGGATGAGTGAGAGTAGTAAGAGGAATTATGAAGCTGTGTTTGGTTCGCTTAATAAGTTTTCGGAAGAATTTCCGGTAAAGTCTGTTGAAGTTAATAAATGGTTGGTTAGTCTGAAAGGGTATAGTGATACGACAGTAAGGCTGTGGTTCACTATATTGAGGAATGCGTGCGATTATATGGAAGCAAATTTTGAAATACCTAATCCATGTAAAGCGGTGGAAAGTCCGGGAGTTAAGAAACGTAAGAGAAGGTATTTTAAGGCTGAGGAGATAGTGAGGATATTGCAAGCGTGTAAAGGTGATTTGGAGTATGCGTTGGTTATGACACTGGTTGATAGTGGTAGTAGGGTAGGTGGTTTGGCTGGATTGAGAGGTAGAGATATTGGAGATGGTTGGTTAAGTGTTAGAGAGAAGACTGGTGAGAGGCGGTATCGGCTTGATGCCAGGCTTTGTGAGGTGTTGAGAAGGTTGGCTGGTGGTGATAATAGCATGGTATTCGGTTCAAGTGATAAGGCGTTGAGTATGAGGGTTATCAGGATATGCAGGCGAGCCGGCCTGAAAGGTGAAAAGCTAGGTCCTCACACGTTAAGGCATAGTTCAGCGTCTTTGGTGGCTGAAGAGACAAAGAATGTGATGGCGGTAAAAGCGTTCTTACAGCATGATAATATCCAGACGAGCATGATTTATATACATGATGTTGAAGAGGAGATACAGAAGAGCATATCACCATTAAAGTTGGTTGCGGATAAAGTAACTGAGAGTGGAATGTACGAACAGAAGCAATTGCCTATGAAGGCAGGTTTGGCTATTGCTGAAGTAATCGAAGATAGTGGAATAGATGAGATTGTTGGTGATATGTTTCCTGAGATTAGTGAAGATGTAGCGGTTAGACCCTTGCTTAAAAGAGAAGACCTAGTGTTGATAAGGAAGGGTTTTGTGGAGCTGGCTGTAAAAGGGCGATATAGTGGCGATGTAGGTAAGGCTAGGGAATTAATGAAGCGGATGCTTCGTAGAGTAAAGTAAGGTAGGCTGATTAAAAGATACAGGTCTATTATGCCACCTAATACCTCTGAATAGCTGGAGATGTAATTCTGTTTGCTTCTTTGAACCTATTTAGTGCCTTGCAGCACCGTTTAGTATCGTTACATGGCAAACAGTTAGTTAGCAAAATTATGCTTGAAAAACTTTCGATTTATGTACAGCTATGTTATAATCACCTGTCGAGAGAAGATTTTTGCTGCAGTTTATTAGAGTTACTTATCAGGTATTTTTATTACTGAAAGAAGAGAAGTAGGCGACAATCAAAATGTTTAATGAGTTGGAAAAAAGATTGGTGTACCAGCGAGTGTCGCAAATCCCGAAGATAGATATAATATCGGACAACAAGGCGATCTATCGCAAGTGCCTTGGAGTTTTGAAACACTTCTTTACGGTGGGTGTGGGATCGGGCGCTGCTATGAAGGGTTTCCTGTTTGAAGGTCCGCCTGGTACTGGCAAAACACAGCTGGTAAAGCAAATTGCTAGAGAATTTGGTGTGTGGACCCAGTCAGGGAAAGATGAACCTTTTCTTTTATTCCTAGACGGAGCGAGTATTGCTTCTCCCAGATGGGGGGAGGCTGAGACGATTGTGGAACAGGTTTTTTCATTTGGGTCGGTGCTGTCAAAGCGGGAGAGAATTGATAATCCTAAAGTGATATTACTTTTTGACGACATAGAGTCGCTTATGCTCGCGCGTAGTTCAGAAATTGCTAAAGAGTGGCATTTTTCGATAAATGCAGTGTTGTTTCATCAGCTGGATTTGGTTGATCCAAGTAAAACTTTTGTCTTTGCAACTACGAATAGACCAGATTTGGTTGATGAGGCATTAAGGGATAGGCTTTATTCAATACCATTTAGTCTACCAAGCAGAGAATCACTGATTGAGATAGCACGATACCAACTAAGGGCGATGGGCGATATACGTGAACAACATCAAGCTGAAATTCTGAAGGCGATCGAAGATGAGCTAGACCGGCGAAAATCACTAACGATTAGAGATGTAGAAAGACTAGTGGTTATGGAGTGTGTTGAAAGGGGGGCGTTGGAGATATGAATTATGAGGAAGGGGAACTGAACATTGGAGGGGAAAAGCAATATGTTCTGGTGATGGTGAGTGCTATTGAGACGGGGGAAGTAAAAAGCTGGTTAGCTGATTTCCTAGCGAGTGCACGGCTTGAAGCAGTGTTAACGGCTGAGATCAGAGGAAGACCGCCTATAGAGCAATCGGTCGGCTTGGTGGCACTATTGAAGTTTGATACTAATCCGCAAATGAAAGCAACGATGAGAAAGATGGCCGCCGAGTTGGGACAGTATGATAAATGGTCATTTGATTTCATGAAAGCAAATTGGATAGACATGCATGAAGATATGAAGGCAAGTGCACAGAACGAGAGTACACGCTTGGTGAATGTTGACGGGCGAATTACATTTAGAGGTCAGAGATACCGCATAAGCAAACGTTTGCGCGGTGGATATGTTGAAGTTTCACTGAAAAATGGAAATCTGAATGTGTACCACGGGGGCGTTCTAGTGAAAACACTCAAACTTCGTAGTTAGGAGGGACACAATGCTGAAAGAAGAGGAGAAGCAATTATTGGAGCGTATAGTTTCTGAGAACCCAGAAAAATCGAAGCTACAGCAAGAACTGCAAAGGTTAATTAATAGGATGATGGATGAAATCATAGAGAGGGAGGGTCAAGCAGATGAAGGCAACGCTTAATTTACAGAACATTGCCGGTTTTAGAGGAGTAAAGCAGGTTGAATTTGAGAAGGGTGTACTAAATGAGGTAATAGCGGGTAATGCCAGAGGGAAAACCTCAATAAGTCGTGCTTTAGGTACTGTATTAAGCGGATTATTAACTCATGATGAAATAATCGGAGACGCCAGGAAACAAGGGATTTCGAGAGAAAGTCTTCAAAACATTTATGAGAAAGATGCTGAGGTGTCACTATCATACGACGGACAAGAACAAAAATGGTACATGAAGAGTGATGGCAGCTTTGGGGGGACTAGGGGGGATCAGCGTTTTGTGGAAGCCGGCATGCTCACTCAGGAAGCTAGAAGCATTCGTCAGCTGACCGAGGGCAATTCAGATTTTTCCTGGGTAACAAGGCTGCTTTCCTATGCACAGTGGTATGCTATCGCCAAAGCATTCGTGGATTCCAAAATCACGAGTACCGAACAAGAGATTGAAAGAATAGCTAAGAGGCAAGAGACATTAGTTGAGGAGGATAGAAAGTTAAAGACAAAGAAGGACGAAAGGTTGAAGCTTGACCAAGAGAGAGACCAGCTTGCTCAAAAACTTGACGTCCAGAAGAGACAGCATGTAGAGAAAATCAAGTCGCTGGAATACCAAATCGACCTGAGGAGACAGCGAATAGCGCAGTACGAGGCTGGCATTTCCGAGTCGGAACAACGTATCAAATATTTCAACGGAAGGCTGGAAAGCAGTGAAAAAAACCTGCAAGAAGTAAAACAAAAAGTTGATGGCATCGATTTGGATGCGATTAGAAAAGAGGTTCGTCAAAACGTTCCTGAAATAGACACTAAGATAGCAAGCTTGCGTTTAGAAGTAGATGCCTTGAGGGGAAAAAGGTCTACGCTGACTGACGCAAAAAATGTGCTCGCTCAGAGAGGTGAAACAGAAGGCTCATGTCCGGTATGTGAGGTTTCCACTGTTACTTCCACCTTCCTTGATGAGAAAATAGGTGAGCTTAATAGGATAATTAGGAGCAAGGATAGCGAAATCCAAGAACTAGCTAGCCAAAGAACGAAGGAATTACAAAAGGAAGCTACGGCAGTAAGACAAATCAATGACCTAAACAAGATGATAAGCGACATACAGAAAGAGAAGAGAGAGTTAGAACTAAGAAAATCGACAGAAGAAAAAATGCTGGACGAATCAAACAAGGCTGTCGCCAACGTTGAGCACGAACAAGTTGATTTGAATACGGAGAAGGCAAAGTTAGAAGAAGAAACAGAACAGTGGGAAGCAGAGGTTCATGATGCATTACAGAGAATCGAAAGAAGTATTGAAGTAGTAGCTAAGGAAATAGCAGGCCAAACTAAAAAGATAAGAGAAAGTTCACTTGTTGATGTTAGGGAAATGCGCATGTCGTTCGATGAAGCTCAAAATGTGTGGCTGAAAGCACAGGACAAGTTACAAGAGTGGAGGGAATACTTTGATCAAAGACAGCACGACCATGAGATGCGAGCTATTGCAGATTTCAACAAGAATATAAAAAGAGTTATGACTGATTTGGGATTCTCTGAATTTGACCAGATAGCTATTGACAAAGATGATAAACAACTCAAGATATTTCGGCCTGGCTTTGTGAGGCAACCTGTTGAATCACTCAGCACCTCAGAGAAGTATTCAATAGCCATAGTGTTGCAGATAGCTCTTAAGGAAACCTATGTGCCAGAGATTCCCTTCTTTATAGTTGATGAGGTGATGGTCAGTTACGACGGTACAAGAACAGACAAAATCCTGGACTATCTTAGTGAAATGGCTCGGGGAAAAGGACTATACACTATTGTTACTCGACTCACAGAGAAAGGAGAGGAAGAAATAACTGTGAAAGTGAGGTGAGGTAGATGAGTGGTCTTTGTTGTGTATGTGGAAATGAAGTGAGAGACCCAAGGCGAACTATGCATGAGCAGTGCGAGATGGCAAGAGACATAGTGGACGACCTGAGGGAAATGTTGTCGGAAGGCACGGCTGAAGCATGGGTAAGAGATTTTATACCAGAACTAAACTTCGTTTTTGAAGAAGACTGGAGACTCAGAAGAATATTCAAAGTTGCTGAACGAGTTATAGTTAAATCTATACTGTACTTCGGAGGTGGCAACTTCTCTATTGATGAGCTGGAGATCGATTTACCGAGAAGCGAATTAGATAGAATTTTCGACGTATTAACGGCCGCTGGTTTAGCATCACTTGACGGAGACGAAATACATCTAGGAACAATCGGTAGTAAACTGTGTCAGGAGAATATTGCAACGGGTGCTGCCCTAGACTCACCTGGTGTTAGAGGTCCAATCGAAGAACTAAGAGGTTGGATTTGCATTACGGTGGCAAAAAGTCTGTTAGATGAATGGCTAAGAGGTATTCGTAGACCTGGGAGACCAAAGAATCTTCTCAAGATGTTGCAGTGGCTTAGTAATGTGATGATAGACAATCCAGATAGGATACCGACTACACTGGAGGCAAACGAAATATTCTACGAACGGTATGATGTCTTTGGTATTTCCCAGGCACAGATTGAGAGGTTAGCGATAGCATTACTAGGGCTAAGGGGTAAGTCTCCAAAGGTATTCGCAGCATTTAGGCCACAACCTGGCGGAATGTTATTAGTAGACTTAAAGCGTGAAACACGAATATTTCTGGAAAGAGAGCGAGAGCGAGTGCTGGAAAGGAGACGCGGACGAGGCAGAAGTTAGTGATGTGAAGAAGTACCAAGCTGTCAAGAACGACTGAAAGTCGGGCAAAGCCTTTATTCTTGACAGCTGGCGGAGTAGTAAGACAATTAGAGCCGGGGGAGCTGTACTAGCTCCCCTTATTAGTTACAGTGCGTCTGGTAAGGCATTGGCTGAAAGCCTAAGGCGGTGGTGGCAAGGCTTTAGCCTGCCACCTAGCAGGTGGGTATATAGTTATATATACTCACTTGATTACCTAGTGGAATGATTATCATAGGGAGATTAGGGTAGATATTAAGATAAGAACTTCCTAGCTATATATAATAACGGAACTCTGTTGAAACGATTAATTCGGTGGTGGTTCTTTACTTGATTAAGAATATCAAAAGCGTTGAGGCCTGTTAAAAAATAACTTTGGGGCTAGAGTGCTGAAAGTGCTCTAGCCCCAAAGTATAGTAGCGGACTTGGCGTAGATGAAATAAGGTATTGCTTTTTGCTGTAAAGCGGTTTATTTTGGGATTGTAGAGCGTCTGATGATAGTCTGGAACGGAATGTCCATAGCTGAAGCTGTCGGAGGGCATTTATAGAACCGCAATGTACATTGGTGTGATGTTATGCATATAGTATAACGAAGGAAACGGCAAAAAGATAGGGCTTTTTACCACCCTCCCCCTTTGTCTCCTTCTCTATTTGACAGCAGCATATTTATAGCTAATAATGTAGCCATCTGGTTATTATAATAAGCTTGATTAGCGAAGGGGACAGAAGCTATGGTAGAGGCAAACCCTGTTCCAAGTAAATCCTCGGCAATGGCGGGGACAAAGAAGGTAGCGGTAGTAGGTTTTGGTAATATTGGCAGTGGTGTAGTAGAGATTCTTTATCACAAGGGGGTTGCTGGTCTAGAACTGGTCAAGGTCTGTGATAAGGATCTTGAAAGGAAGCGCTCTGTTGTCATACCCATAGAATATCTCACCACCGATTGGAGACAGGTCGTTAGTGACCCCGAAATTGATATTGTGGTTGAGTTGATAGGTGGTATTGAGCCAGCCAAAAGTGTTTTGTTACAAGCCCTTGAGAATGGCAAAGATGTAGTTACTGCCAACAAAGAGCTACTAGTTGAGGAAGGACACCGCATTTTTCCACTGGCTTCAAGTTTAAACCGCCGTGTTGGTTTCAGAGGCACTTTTGTTGGCTGCCACTCACTTATTCACGAGTTTCGCCAGGCAGGAACCGCTGCCAAAAAGTTTAGAAGAATTTATGCCATTCTGAACGGAACCTGTAATTACATATTGTCTACTATGTCAAGCGAGGGAAAGGAATTTGAGAAGGCACTAAGAGAAGCCCAGGAAAAAGGCTATGCCGAGGCTGACCCATCAAAGGATATTGACGGGGTAGATACTGCTTACAAGGTTCTCATCCTCTTGGGGCTTATTAGTAATTCGTATCAGTATCATGCTGTTGGTCCTTTCTCCGTTGAGGGAATTAGAGATATCGCGGCACAGGATATCCAATACGCCACTGAACTGGGGTATTCGGTTAAGCTGGTCGGGGTGATTGAGCAAAAAGAAGGTATTTTTAACATTGGTGTGCATCCGGTAATGGTTCCCAAGGCATCCCTTTTAGGCTCCCTTGAAGGGGCATATAATGGTATTGAGCTTGAGGATGAATACGGAGTAGTATCAGGCTTAGTTGCTCCGGGGGCTGGGACTTACCCCACAGCGGATGCGGTTATTAAAGACCTACTAGATATAGCTGAGGGCAGGGCACTACCCATGCCGAATTCAGCAAGGACTTTGGTTTTGGGTTCCCCCGAAGCTGTCCAGAGGCGTTACTATCTGAGATTTAGCGTGGTGGATCAAGCCGGTGTTCTAGCTCAGATTTGTGATATCTTTTGGAAATACAACATTAGCATCGCCGCCGTTATTCAGAAGGAAGCAGTTTCGCAGGAATTTGTGCCAGTGGTGATGACGACACATCTAGCTACAGAGGGAGACCTCCAGGCGGCGATAGAGAAGGTCGACAACCTAGACGTGGTGAGAGCTAAGACGAAGATCATACGCATACTTAAAGCTGACACATAGTCCATATGTGTCAGTAGTGTGATTGCGGGACTGTTTAGCAACTATAGTAGGCAGTTCTTCTGCCCACCCAGATGCCTACGATGAATAAGACCAGGCCACCGATTCCAAACAGAGCGTACATAGTCCAGTCAGGCATGGCAAAGGCAACGCCAGTATAGAATTCCCCGGCGCCAGTCCACTCGCTCTCATTAGAGGCACCGTCTATGGCTTTTATCCTCCAGTAGTAAGATTCTTCCTTACTGACTGAGCTTAACTTCTCCGCTTCAGTGATGGTATATTCTGATTCAGTGAGCCCCGTTTTCTCAAGCACTATGGAAAGAGCGGCGAAGTCATATCTGGTGGCAATCTGGAGGCTATAGGTCACCGGAAGGCTATTGTCAGTAACGCTTTCCCAGTCAAAGTGAACTGGCTGTTCTGCCTTAACCCCCATCTGTGGTAGTAATGGCCGGGGTATTGGTGGTGCCTGTGACTCCATGGTAAAGGTAAATTCTTCAGTAGTGTCACCGCTGACGGTTACATCATGGGCTCCATACTGGCTAATGGGAACGGTGAAGGTGGTGGAAAAAGTTCCATCACTCTTAACAGTAGCTGTAGCTATTTCAGTGGCATCATACTCGATGGTTACCGTTCCGCCGGCTGTATACCCGGCACCGCTGACGGTCACCTCGGTGCCGACATGACCGGTAGCGGGGTTGAGGTTAACGGTAATAGCGGCAATGGTGAACTCGACCTCATCTGAATTATCATCCTCATCCCATACCTCCAGGTCATAGGTGTCCGATGTCAGTGCTGGCACATTGAAGGTAGTGTCAAAGCTGCCGTATCTGTCCGTCGTTCCTGTCGCCACCTCAGTCCTATCAAGGTCGATGACAAAATCACTCCTGTTGCCAAAGCCAGTGCCGCTAACGGTTACTGTAGTCTCGGGGGTTCCTGATGTTGGGCTGACGGTTATTTCCGGCTCTACGGTGAAAGTAGCCTCGACCTCAGCCCCAGAGTCCTCACCGAAGACGGTTATGGTGTGGTTGCCGGCAATGCTTTCAGGAATAATGATTATGGTATCCTCGAAATCACCGTTTCGGTCGGTTTCGTCATCACCAGTTTCTATGTCTATATCCTCGCCATCGTATTCTATAAAGATATCTTCCTCGTCACCGAAGTCGGTACCGCTAATCTCCACCTCAGTGCCTACTGTCCCCTCATCAGGGTCTATCGTAATCTCCCCGCCGGCAAGTACGGTAAATTCGGCATAAGCCTTTATTCTGTAGGTGTTGTAAATGGTAACATAGACATAGTAGGTGCCGGGCTCCACATCTTCGTCATCGGTGCCGTCATTGAGTTCAGCCGGCACTTTGAAGGTGGTCTCAAATTCTCCCTCATCGTCATCATCCACATAACCGATTAGCGGGCTCCTCAAAAACTCATAAGTGTTAACCTCATCATCAATGTCATCATACGTGTCGGCTTCGTCCTTGGCGAAGTAGATATCAACATGTCTCTCATTAGTGTCAGTGCTTGCAGTGAAACCCGAGCCGGTGATGGTAATGGTGTCGCCAATCTTACCCTCCTCAGGGTCGAGTTCAATAACCCGTGCCGCTAGGGCTGGTGTCGCTGGTATGGCTACTAACAGCAGGGACAGAACAACGGCTATACTCAGGATGCGGAAGATTTTATTGCATTTCATTTTTATTTCTCCAAACCTGATTTATTTTACTGAATTATAAGTTACACCGGGTGCTGTGTCAATAGAAACTTTTACCAAGGTCGCTGTTGACAGTTTACACTAAATCGTGTAGCATTTAATTATGAGTAACCACTACAAAGTGAACCGACCGCAGTGGGATAGCGAGGGCATCCATGCCTTACGCCGCCACCTAGGTTTAACCCAGCGTGAGCTGGCTGACAGACTAGGCACGCGCCAGCAAACAATAAGCGAATGGGAAATAGGGTTGTATAAACCCCGCGGTGCCTCAGCTACCCTTCTGTCTATTATTGCCGAACGAGCCAAATTTGAATATAAGGCCATCCCCGCTGAAAAACAGACCAAAAAGCCTTGACATTATACACGAAACCGTGTAAAGTAAGTATAGTCTCACTTGGTAGCCAACTATGTGAACTAACTATTCCCAGCCACCATAGCCTGGAGGAAGGTGATGATTAAGATTGAGGTCTACCGTGGAGACATTACCCAGCTTGAACTTGATGTCCTGGTAAACGCTGCCAATAACCGATTGTGGATGGGTGGTGGGGTAGCCGGTGCCCTAAAGAGAGCCGGGGGTAAGGAAATAGAGACTGAGGCAGTTAAAGAGGGTCCGATTCCTATCGGAGAGGCAGTAGTCACTGGAGCCGGTAAGCTAAAAGCAAAGTATATTATACACGCCGCGGTGATGGGTCAAGACCTGAAGACCGATGCTGAAAAGATCAGGCAGGCAACAACCAATAGCTTACTTAAAGGTGACGAGCTTGGCATAAGGAGCATCGCCTTTCCTGCTCTGGGTACCGGTGTTGGCGGCTTTCCCCTAGGCGAGTGCGCTAGAATAATGATTAGTCAGGTTCGCCAATACTCAGCCAGGAAAACAGGACTGGAAAGGGTGGCCTTTGTCCTGTATGATGAGCCAGCCTACCAAGCATTTAGGCAAGAGTTTGATACGCAGTTAGGCTCAAGGACTTAATTAAATCATAAAATAGGCGGTTTTTAACTAAAAACCGCCTTCATCAGGTTATTGATACACGATATCGTGTTAAATAATAGAGAGGTGGAGCTTCTCTTACATAAACGATTCCCCCCTCCCTTATAATAAGGGGGGTGTAAACCCGGTTAGAGTTCCCTCTGGGCTAAAGCCCTTAAGGGCAGAGCCTAACTGGGTAAAGGGGGCAGGTTGATGAACAATCTTCCCGAGAGTCAAATTGTTAAAATCTGGCAGCACCAGTTACTGGACAGAGCAGAACTGGTCACTGAAGGCGGTGAGCCGATAGAGATAATCTATCCAGGTAGGCTTAATGACGACCAAGGGGCTGATTTCCGGGATGCCGTCATTGCCACCAGCCGAGGGTTAATAAAGGGGGATATAGAAGTCCATGTTAAATCTAGTGGTTGGCAAGCTCACCAACACCACCGCGA
Organism: Dehalococcoidia bacterium; assembly: GCA_030640595.1. Lineage (GTDB taxonomy): Bacteria > Chloroflexota > Dehalococcoidia > Dehalococcoidales > DAOWJC01 > DAOWJC01. Next base: position 13,257 of record DAOWJC010000062.1, read on the forward strand.
CCCGGTCTATAACCGGGTAATCCTGCATGTGGTAATGTGGCACGACACTGAAATGGCTGTCAATCTCCAGAATGGAGGGAATGTTCCGACTCTGGCACTACATAAATACATAAAAAGCCCGATTAGCCAATGGGCTGATGGGGAATATCCATCAGCTACCTCAGGTATGCCTTGCTTTAGAGTCGCAGAGCGCCTGACTACAGAGATTATTACAGAATTTCTAGATAGTGCCGGGGAGGCGCGGTTTTTAGCCAAGGCTGCCCGGTTTCAAAGCGATTTAGCTCAAATGGGGGCAAGCCAGTGCCTTTACCAGGGGATAATGGGCGCTCTGGGCTACTCCAAGAATAAGCTCCCCATGCTCAAGCTAGCCTGCAGGTTGCCACTTCAGATTCTTGAGTCTATGACTCAAGGTAGAATATCAGATGAAGAATGCCTTGCCCGACAACAGGCCCTCCTGTTGGGTACTGCTGGACTACTCCCGTCACAGTGCCCCGATTGGCATCAGGGAAATGATGATAAATGGGTAGACAAATTGGAGGGGTTATGGGCTTCTTCCCACCTGACCGAAGCAATGCCCCGGAATGACTGGCACCTGTTTAAGGTCAGACCCAACAACTCCCCGGTTCGTCGTATAGTAGCTATGAGTTACCTCATACTCCGCTATAGGGGAAAAGGGATATTGAAAGCGATAATCAATATGGTAAATGAGGTGCCGGTTAACAAAGGTTACCGCAGATTAGAAAAGGGGTTAGTGGTTACCACCAATGGTTATTGGGCAAGCCACTTTGATTTTGGCTCAGGCAACAGGATAAGAAGCCCTACCCTTCTCGGTAGCTGGCGGGCGGCTGATATTATAGTAAATGTGCTCCTGCCCTTCACCCTTGCCTGGAGCCGACTTAATTCCCAACCAGAACTGGAGAAGAAGGTCTTTGCCCTTTATCGCTGTTACCCCAGACTGGCAGTAAACACCATTGAACGGCACATGATGAACCAGCTTGGGCTAAGTAGTCGCCTGGTCAATTCAGCCCAGCGGCAACAGGGGCTAATCCACATCTATAATAGTTTATGCAGTCAAGGGAAGTGTAGCTCCTGTCCCCTTAAACAAAGCCTGCCTTATATTTATTGACTAGATGAGCGGCAGGCTATACACTGGACTTCAACCAGCATAGTAGGCGAGACTAAGCCAGTGACT
>DAOWJC010000046.1 GCA_030640595.1 Dehalococcoidia bacterium
CTTTACCGACATTTAAGACCTCAGCCAGTCGTAATACTACCTTTTGGCTGGGAGGAGATTTTACTCCACTTTCCATCTTGCTAAGGTAAGTAGAGTCAATGTTAACCTTACTGGCAAGCCCACTCTGGGTCATGCCCGCCTCGATTCGCAACTGTCTTAACCTTGCCCCGAACTCCAATGTCTGTCGATTCCTCAACATTTGTGCTATGTCACACGGGATCCTCCCGTCTAAGATCATTAACTCATCTTTGTCGATATTTAAGACCCCAGCCAGTTTTGATATCACATTCTCGCTAGGCGGTGGTACTACCCCATTCTCAATTTTGCTGAGATAAGAAAAGTCAACGTTAACTTTGTCGGCAAGCTGTCTCTGAGTCGTGCCCACCTGTTTGCGTAGCTCTCTTAACCTTGCCCCAAATTGTTTAGCTCCCACACTAAACCTCCACTAGACAGCTAAACTAATAATCACTTTACCCAATTTTAGCACCTCAGCGGCGGGCAACCAAGTGGCTAGGCAAAGTTTCTGGCTTGTGGTGCTGGCGGAGGATACATAGTAAGCTGGCGCTGGCTCTCCTTCCTCAGGGGGATGAGGCGTTCAGCTATTACATTGGCAGCACCTTCCTTCTTTTGCAGTACCCCCTCGACCACAATCAGCGGTTCCATCCATGTCACGTAGCGGTACTTGTGGTAGACCCAAGGGCTTAAGGATGATGTTGAGGAGTCCTTTCTCATCTTCAAGGGTGAGTGGATGAGCTATTGTTGATAAGCGACCCTAGTCCGTTATTGACAGGCGAGAATTTAATTATGGTAGGATGTACTTATGAGCGCACAAGATGTTCCCATAGTATCGTTTGTGAACAGGCTGATGCGTTGGCGGAAACGCTTGCCGAGTCAATTGGCGGCCGATTTAGGCGTTAGTCATGCTACCGTTCATCGCTGGCTTTCCGGCGATGATGTTCCTAATATTCGTTCATGCCAGAAGTTGGCTAAATACAGTGGTGTGCCGCTGGAAAAGATTCTTTCCATTGTTGGTCACTTGCCTAGACTACCTGAGACAGGACCTACTGAGTGGCCTGAGTTTGGTGAGTATGCACGCCGGAAGTATCCGAACGAACTTGATGAGGACCTAATTACTATGATTGAGGATCTTATTGAGCGCCGGAGGAAAAGACGATATGGCGAAAAGGACGCCTAGACGGGAGTCTGAGCTGTGGCCTTACGTAGTGTTGGCGATGGTGCGTACCGCTACCTTCTCTTCTTGCAGGGATATTATGCAGATGACTTAGGTCAGTGATAAATAGTGACCCTGAACTTGTATATTGTTGAGCGCAACGCGCCAGTCTCTAAACAATGTGTCCAGCTCAATTTTGTATTCCATCGGTTGCAGTGATTGGGATTAGGGCTGCTGACCATATGTACCCAGAACACTTTTCATCAGAATGTTCACCTCACCGGAGTACCCCTCGCATTAATCGGCCATATTCTTTATACTGTTATAGAAATACCAGCACATATGTCTCACCAAGGCTAGGTGCTGTTTCAGAGTAGAGGTTAACTCATTCTCGATGGAGGTACACATGAGCACGACCGTCCTTCTTGTCCGTCATGGGCAAACCAGTTCAAATATTACTGGCTTCTATATGGGCTGGTCCGACGAAGATCTTGATGAGGTAGGCTATGCCCAGGTGCACTGTTTGTCTTCGAGGCTCGCCAGATTACCCATCGCTTCAGTCTACACTAGTCCACTTCGTAGAGCTTATACTACGGCAGTGATTCTTGCTGAACCCTACGGGCTTGAACCAAAGGTGTTAGACGAGTTGACCGAAATTCAGCTCGGAGAGTGGCAGGGATTACGTGTGGATGAAATCAAGCGAAGGTGGCCAGAAATTTGGCGGCAGTCGAGGATCAATCCGTCAGAGCTCACCATGCCTAATGGTGAAAGTTTCAGGCAGGTAACTGAGCGAGCCGTTCAAGCGTTTGACACGGTGGTAGGGGCTAGCCGGGGTAAGCAAGCGGTAATCGTGACCCACGATGTTATCGTTAGGGTATTAGTGGCACATGTTCTTAGGGTATCGAATAGCATCTATCGCAGGTTTGAGATCAATAACGCATCGGTGACTGTGATACAAGTCGTTAATAGTAATTCTCGTCTTATTACGCTAAATGATAAATCGCATCTTGAAGGTTAGGTTTGCAGTCCTTTGAACAAGGCAGGTGGAGCAAGATTTATGATTGTGACTGAACAAAAAGCCACATTGTGCAGTAGCCTTAACCCCTGCTTTTTGCTTGTTCTTACATAGACACTAGGGAGAGCCTTTTGGCTCTCCCTAGATTTCTGTAGGTTAAGTTTCGGTTAACCTGCGGTGTTCTCTAGCACTAGCCCACTGCTTGATTTAGGAGCCCGATAGCGTTAGCTTCCAGGTTATGGTCAGCGAGTCATCAAGGGCAAGTACAACTGAAGTAAAATCGTTTGCCGCCATAAGGTTGCCGTCGCTCTCTGGTGTAACAAGCCACTGTAGACCGGTCGTCTGGACAGTAACCGCTCCCGTTGCCGTGAATGTCTTTGATATCGTCCAATTACCTGTGCCAGTGTTGGCGTAGGTGCCTTCTGCCCTGGTCATCCCGCTGGCGTTAATTTCACCTGGGAGTTTTGACCACCCTGCTGACGAGCTCCCATCGTTTGAAAGCGAAATCCACTTCGCCGGGTCGTCGTTTGTGTCGGTACCTATACCCAGATGCTCCTCAATGAAGTCAAAGCCTATGGTGGTGATGACGTTTGAGCTCTCATCATGGTAGAAGTGGATATAGGTCCCCGTTGCCGCATCATAGCGGTAGGCATCTACCGTCACCCAGCCCTTTATGCTGAAGAGGTTCGTTTCTTCAGCGGGTGGCTCTAAGGTGTTCGCCTCTTCAGCAGGCTGCTCCAGGACAACGATTGTCTCTTCAATGGTTCGCTCTAAGGTGTTCGCTGCTTCAGGGGGCGGCTCTAAGTCACCCCCACAACCGGCAATTAGCCCTAACAAGGCTAACACCACCACCCCTATCAGAAGTCTATTTCTAAGCATTACCCTCTTTTCCTCCCTTTATTTTCTAGTTTAGAAAGGCATTAACCTTCTACTATGGGTCCACCGTTTCCTAAATTGCTTTTCTCACCTCCTTCTATATATTTTTAGTTAAAAGCACTGGCTTTGCATTAAGCACCATGCCATTACTATCGCCCAAGCAAATCTGGCCACTGCTTGGCGTGGCAAATCATTACCGTGACTCCTTCGCCACTTAGCGAAATTATAAAAAACAATTATACCACAGGATACTTGTTTAGTAAATACCTCTTAGTAGATGACCATCTTGCTCCTTTGTGCCAGCGCTAACGATGGTGCTGGCAGAAAGGGTGCTCAATGCTTTACGCGGCTAATTATGTAACTAATTATGCGTCTGATGAACAGAGCAATCTTTGGTCTGGCCGCTGCCAGCAGCGTGACAAAGGCACGAAGTTTTGGCAGGGCTGTGTAGGCCAAGGGGCTAATTATGCGTCTGATGAACAGAGCAATCTTTGGTCTGGCCGCTGCCAGCAGCGCGACAAAGGCGCGAAGTTTTGGCAGAGCTGTATAGGCCAAGGGGCTAATTATGCGTCTGATGAACAGCACAATCTTTAGTCTGGCCGCTGCCAGCAGTGTGCCAAAGGCGCGAAGTTTTGGCAGGGCTGTGTAGGCCAAGGGGCTAATTATGCGTCTGATGAACAGCACAATCTTTAGTCTTGCCACCACTAGTAGCACGATAATCAGCACCACAGCAGCGATAATACCGCCAATAAGTGCCCAGTTAGGTCCAGGTGGTGCTACTTCCGGTGCCGGTGCTACCGGCGGTGGTGCGGGTGCAGGTGGTGCCGGCTTGGCGACTACAAATGCTCCACCGAGCCCATCTAGGGCAACCTTATACGTGCCCGTCTCATCCCTGGATACGCTAAAGCTCACCAGCTTGCTGGCACCAGCAGCCACGGTAACCTTCTTAGTGGTTTCCACCACACTGTCTATCTTTAATGTTGCTTCATATATACCCTCAGTGCCACCGGTATTCCTGACTGTAGCGCTGATGGTTACCTTTTGTCCAGGCTCAACCTCGCCCGGGGTAATGGATAATTGGCTAACCTCCAAAACTGCTGGTGCTGGGGGCGGTGCCGGTAACTTAGCCAGGATAGCAAACGGAGTAAAATGTTCCACGTAAGCACTAGCCGCATTGGTTATGGTGTTTATGGTGGTTGGCAGAAACACCCACTTCGCTCCATCATAGTAAGCCATGACCAAGTCCTCTTCACTACCTGCCTCATTTGTGAAAGTCAAAGTTATATATGGTTCAAAGGTAGTGCCATCAGGTAGACAGTCATAGGCTGGTCCAACCATGGTATACCCAGCAGGCGGTGGCGGTATCCACACAACTATCACTTCGATGCTTCCCAGAGGATTGCCCTCTGCGTCAAGCATCTTTGTCCCTAGGGAGATAAATATGGTGACTAGACTATCAGCAGAAGTAAGAGTTATATCAACGGTAGTTCTGCCTTCAGCATCGAGGTAGCGAGAAATGTCTATGGAGCCCACTACACTAACTGGTCTTACTCCTACTTCTTCTACTCCGTCTCCTACTTCTTCTACTCCTACTCTGCCTACTTCTCCCCTGATTACGGCTACAGTGACAACATCACTTAATAGTATTGTTTGCTCAACATTGCCCAGGCTCACCGGGATTCCGCTGACGATATCCGAAATCAATATGGATTCTGTTACAGTCACCTCCTTAGAGACTCCTGTCGTCACCCCATCGGCTATGGTTATGCCCTGGGTTACCGGGCGGTTGAAGGAGGCCTCGGAGGATGTGGTGGCGGTGAGGCTCAGTGTCTGGCTGACATCCTTTGACCTCTCAAAGGTGGCTGTCACCTCATCGGCTATGGTTATGCCCTGGGTTACCGGTCTATAGGTTGAAGGCGTTGCTGTCACCCCATCGGCTATGGTTATGCCCTGGCTCACCGGGCGGTTGAAGGAGGCCTCAGCGGACGTGGTGGCGGTGAGGCTCAGCGTCTGGCTGACATCCTTTACTCTCCCAACAACTGCTGTTACCTCATCGGCTATGGTTATGGGCTGGCTCACCGGGCGGTTGAAGGCGGCCTCAGCGGATGTGGTCGCGGTGAGGCTCAGTGTCTGGCTGACATCCCTTGCTCTCCCAACGGTGGCTGTCACCTCATCGGCTATGGTTATGGGCTGGGTTACCGGTCTATAGATTGAAGGCGTTGCTGTCACCTCGTCGGATATGGTTATGCCCTGGCTGACATCCTTTACTCTCCCAACAACTGCTGTTACCTCATCGGCTATAGTTATGGGCTGGCTCACCGGGCGGTTGAAGGCGGCCTCAGCGGACGTGGTGGCGGTGAGGCTCAGCGTCTGGCTGACATCCTTTGCCCTCCCAACAACTGCTGTTACCTCATCGGCTATGGTTATTGGCTGGCTCACCGGGCGGCTGAAGGAGGCCTCGGAGGATGTGGTGGCGGTGAGGCTCAGTATCTGGCTGACATCCTTTACTCTCCCAACAACTGCTGTTACCTCATCGGCTATGGTTATGCCCTGGCTCACCGGGCGGTTGAAGGAGGCCTCGGAGGACGTGGTGGCGGTGAGGCTCAGCGTCTGGCTGACATCCCTTGCTCTCCCAACAGCCGCTGTCACCTCATCGGCCATGGTTATGCCCTGGCTCACCTCGCGGCAGCAGGAGGCCTCAGCGAATGTGGTGGCGGTGATGCTCAGCGTCTGGCTGACATCCCTTGACCTCTCAAAGGTGGCTGTCACCTCATCGGATATAGTTATGCCCTGGGTTACCGGTCTATAGGTCGAAGGCGTTGCTGTCACCTCATCGGCTATGGTTATGCCCTGGCTGACATCCCTTGACCTCTCAACAGCCGCTGTCACCCCATCGGCTATGGTTATGCCCTGGCTGACATTCCTTCCCCTCGCAAAGGCTGCTGTCGCCTGGTCGGTCATGGTTATGGTCTGGCTGATATTCCTTCCCCTCGCAAAGGCTGCTGTCGCCTGGTCGGTCATGGTTATGGTCTGGCTGACACTCTCTGCCTTCCCAGCAGCGGCTGTCACTTCATCGGCTATGGTTATGCCCTGGGTTACCGGTCTATAGATTGAAGGCGTTGCTGTCACCTCGTCGGATATGGTTATGCCCTGGCTGACATCCCTTACTCTCTCAAAGGCCGCTGTCACCTCGTCGGATATGGTTATGCCCTGAGCTACCGGTTTAGATATGACCGTGGTATAATAGATTGTCACTGCTACATAGTCAAATTTTATTTCATTAGCAGCCTCATCATTATCTGATATTAAAACCCCGAATGTTGTAGCAGTGATTTCAGCCACAGTCCAAGTCGTTCCCCAGAGATCGGTAGCATCGCCGATATCCTCGGTGTTATCAGGAGCTGAAGGTAAATCCTGGTCAATCTTGCGCGTCCCGGCAAGTGTCGAGCCATCTTTAGTCAGCCCTATTCGAAATTGACGCTTCGCGGCATTAGGACCTAGGCCGTGTCCTTCACGGGTAACAACGATGCCAACGATAGTTGATTCGGCAGGAATATTAAAGCCAAAAATAGTCAGCTGTAAATCGTCTTGGGCACCATCATAAGTAGCATATGCATCATCGGAGTCAGTGGTATTTCCGGTGTTAACCCAGTTAGTGCCTGATGCCGCTCCTGCTGTGTTTGGGCCAGCCGTACCCGGGTTAGCCATCACCGGGGCAGGGGTAATTACACCAAATTGCAGAAGTCCTTCCGCAACCAGGCAAACCACCGTGAAAGCTATTGCCAGCGAGGCGAGTTTTCTTATTTTCCCTGCCACTCCTTACCCACTCTCCTGGGCGTGCATTTCAATTTTCCCTGGCTTATAGAGTAGCTTCGTCATCAAGGCTTCAGCCTAATAAAGTTGCACCGTCTGCGCGACCCGCTTGGCAAGCTACTCAACCATTTTGTAAAAAAACCTCTGTATAATCTTCCCATTATATCTCATTTATATTTTCATTCAAGTTTTGTATGAACTTTATCTGCAACATCGGCGGCTCTCATCTCAGCATACGCCAAAATAAGGTAATCCCCGGCCTCCCCCGGGATAAAGTTGAGGGTGTTATAGGTGACAAAGCTGCCCTCCTCAATCATCGACTACCTGCAATAAGTCAGCAACATGGTAGCAGGCGGAGGAGACGTCAGTCAATATCTATTCGGCACTTAGAAAGACATGTGGACGCCATCTGGGGAAGGATATGCCTCCCACCCGGAACACGATTCATCGGAATGTTGAACTTACTAACTAGCGTCTTCTCATTAGTTAATGAGGGACAGGGGTCCCCCCTCTTCGCCCTTCTACCTTGTAACGTTGCTATAACACCCCGATTCTTTAACGGTTTCTCTGCATATATCTCCGCAACTTCCACCGACGATACCACCACATTCAATTTCGTATTCAATCCTGTTCTCAGTAAATATATGGCGTAGAACCGTTGTAGCTAATCCACCATTGACCCGTAGTATCTAGTCCATGGACTTCCACCGTTGACCTGTTGTAGCTATACCATAGACTTCCATCGTGGATTTGTGGTATCTGCCCAACTAGATTCTATGACTTATCCACCAATGAAATGTCGTATTTGATCTGTGGACTGCTGAAGTCAAGCATTATTGTAAGTATAGTCTATAGTCATTATACAATTGAGAGCTGCTAGGGTCTGATGTACATAGCATTCAGAATAGCTACTTTCAATCGCTCCAAACTGACTTCTTTTTCATGCATGATATTCTCGGCACCTTGATCATCCCTGACAATGCATATATCAACACCACCACCAACCGTGGTTTGAACATTGGAAACGAGAGTGAATAGAGTTGCCATTGTCTTAGCCGCCTCCTCCGTACAAAGACCACCGTCTGCTAGCAGTAATTCGACAAGAGGTCTAGCATAAGAGCTACCCGAGCCAAGGCATACCCAAGGAACATCTGAAAACCCAGCGCCTAAAATCGTATAAAGCCTTGCACTGCCACTATCTATATTCTCTAGCCCAGCTAATATGTATCCAAATGATTCTTCTACTTTATTCCTGTAGCAATTAACTAGTTCGTTGACAATGTTCAAGGTAATTTCCACAATATCGAAGAGCTTCATGATAGGCAATTGACTTTTCGATTCCTCGGCTCTACGCTCTATGAAAACCCGTGCCTCATTTAGCACTGCGTCATCACCTGTGCCGGCTAACACCACACCACAAGCCAGTCTGAATAACTTGTTTGTCTCCGGCCCTCTTTCGTACTTTGCTAATCGCCTCCATCCTCCATCCCCCTCTACCCTTGCCTGTATGCCATGTGTGATAGTATAATAGCTAATAAGCAATCTATTACCATTTGTCCACAAGGGGAATGTAATGGCTAAACCATCTCAACCAAAAATCTTGGTAGCTACACCAGCTTATAATGAAGAAAGATACATTGGCAGTGTCATCCTCAAAGCCCGGCAGTATGCAGACGAGGTCGTCGTCCTTGATGATGGCAGCACAGATGACACTTCTGAGATTGCCAGGCTGGCTGGGGCAACGGTAATCCGTCACGAAGAAAACAAAGGTTATGGGGCAGCCATCCAGAGCCTACTAGCCGAGGCAAAGAAAAGGAATCCTGATATCCTTATCCTCCTTGATGCTGACTCCCAGCACAACCCTGATGAGATCCCCAGTCTTATCAAGCCCATTATTTCAGAAGGTTTTGACCTCGTCATTGGCTCAAGACAACACCAAAGGCTTAATATCCCCCTCTACCGTCGTGTTGGGCAAAAGGCGCTTTCATATTTCTCCCGCTTCCTCTCCGGTGAAAAGGTCTTTGACTCGGAAAGTGGATTCAGGGCTTTCTCCCCAAAGGCGGTAGCTGAGCTCAAATTGAAACAGTGTGGATTTGCTATTCAGGCAGAAATGATAGCCGATGCCGCGGAGAAAGGTCTCAAAATTACCGAGGTTCCCATTTCTGTTATATACACTAAAGATGGCTCAACACTGAATCCCATAAGGCACGGGCTTGGAGTTCTTGCCCGGATACTGGTTATGATTTCTGAGAGAAGGCCGCTCTTTTTCTTCGGGCTGGGTGGGAGCATCCTGGTAGCCTTCGGACTCATTGCTGGTGTCAGGACACTCTACCTCTTTTCTAATCAAGGTCTCTTACCCCCTGGGAACGCTCTATTATCGGTGCTATTCCTTACCGTTGGGATATTCAGCATATTCACCGGGATAATATTGCATACATTGGCCAGCCGGAAAAGGTAACCCGTATAATTCAAGGTCAAAGCTCAAAGACAGACGGTAAGACAGATGCTAGACATTAAAGTTTGCGAAATTAGAGGTATATGCCCGGTATATAAAGTGGGTGACAGGATGATAATTGATGGCCCTAGAATTTTGCTTGATAAAACGGATGCAGTCTGTGTCCACGCCCTATCTACCTTGCTACACTATGTAGTTGCTCTTGACGAGGGTGCCAACCCGGTAAAGCTGGGGTTATCAAAGGATAAAGGGCATGCCTACATGCAGTGTGTAGACCCTGGCGAACCCTATACTGAAGGCGGGACAGTGATTTTTGAGGTTCGCAGAATTGAAGGAGAAACTGGTAGTTGAAGATTACCATAATCGTTGGAACTCGCCCCGAAATAATCAAGATGGCGCCTGTTATCAGGGAACTCGAAAGGCAAGGCAGGGAGTATTTTATCCTACATACCGGACAGCACTATTCATACAACTTAGATAGGGTATTCTTTGAGCAGCTAAAACTCCCGCCGTCTAAATACAATCTGGAAGTAGGGTCGGGCTCGCCTGCTGAGCAAACGGCAAAGATACTCATCGGTGTGGAAAAGGTCTTGCAGGAGGAGAATCCTGCCCTTGTTTTAATTGAGGGTGATACCAACTCCATCCTTGCCGGTGCCCTGGCAGCGGTTAAGCTCCACATAAAGGTGGGGCATGTTGAGGCTGGCTTGAGAAGCTATGATAGAAACATGCCCGAGGAAATAAATCGTATTCTTGCTGACCATTGTTCCGACTTCCTATTTGCTCCTACTGAGAAGGCAAAGGCAATCCTGCGGGGTGAGGGTATCCCTGAAGAGAAGATATTTGTAACCGGCAATACCATTGTTGATGCCATCTACCAGAACTTAGAAATCGCCAGAAGCAGTGCCAATATTATTAACGCTCTAAACCTCAAGCCCAAGGAATATTTTCTGGTAACCGTTCACCGCCAGGAGAATGTTGATAATCAGGCAAGATTTGCTTCTATCTTAGAAGGCCTTGATGGAGTCGCTGCTGAATTTGGGATGCCGGTAATCTACCCCATCCACCCTCATTCCAGGAGGACGATGGCTGAGTTTGGTCTTCGCCCCCGAGGGCTCAGACTAGTTGAGCCAATGGATTTCCTCAGCTTTTTGCAACTTGAGAACAGTGCCAGGCTTATCCTGACTGACTCTGGCGGTGTCCAAGAGGAAGCTTGTATTCTCAGCGTGCCCTGCGTTACCCTGAGAGATAACACTGAGAGACCGGAAACGCTTGAGGTTGGCTCTAATATCCTAGCTGGTGTCTCACCTGACAGAATACTCAAGCATACCAGACTTATGCTTAATAGAGAAAATAAATGGAGCAATCCATTTGGAGACGGGAAAGCGGGGGAAAGGATTGTTGAGATACTGCTGCAATCAAGGATTTAAGTGGATAAGAGAGAAATTTATCAAAAACTTAAGGGGAATCCAACAGATGTTAGGTTCGAGGAGATATGCAAGACAGCAGAGTTATTCGGCTTCAGGTTTAAAGGTGGCAAAGGTAGCCATAGAATATTTGTTAGGGCAGGAGTAAGAGAGATATTAAACTTCCAAGAAGTCAAGGGAAAGGCAAAACCATATCAAGTCAAGTAGTTCATAAGGGTTATTGAGAAAAACAACTTGCTGGAGGAATAGAGATGGCCGGTAAATATGCTATTGAAATATTTTATAGCCAGGAAGACGAAGGGTATATTGCCATGGTTCCGGAGCTTCCCGGTTGTTCGGCCTTTGGAGAAACCGAGGAAGAAGCTTTAAAGGAGGTTAAGGTAGCTATTGATTTATGGCTAGAAATTGCTGAAAAAGAAGGCAGAGAGATTCCAAAACCATTCGGAAAGGAGCTTCTGAAAACTTTTATTGAGAGCAGGAGTTAAAATGGCTAAGATACTGGTTACCGGTGGGCTAGGCTTTATCGGCTTAAACCTTGTTCCCGAATTAAGGATGCGGGGGCATGAGGTCTGGGTCTGTGATCTAGGGCATTCAGAGGGGCCAAATTATATCCGCTGCGATGTCAGCCAATACCGGCAGCTTGAGAGGCTCTTTGACCAGCGTGACTTTGACTATGTTTATCACTTGGCAGCAGAATATGGGCGCTGGAACGGTGAGGACTACTACGAGAATCTGTGGCTCACCAATGTAGTCGGCACCAAGAACATAATAAGACTTCAGGAAGAGAAGAAGTTCCGGATGATTTTCTTTTCTAGCGCCGAGGTTTATGGTGATTATGATGGGGTGATGACTGAGGATGTGATGGACAAAGTACCCATAAAGCAGATGAACGACTATGCTATGACCAAGTGGGTAGGAGAACTCCAGGTGTTAAACTCAGCGGCTATGTTTGGTACGGAAACAGTAAGGGTAAGACCGGTTAATGCCTATGGACCTCACGAATACTATAGCCCCTACCGCGGTGTAATACCTGCCTTCATCTATAAAGCCCTCAGAGACGAGCCCTACACTGTTTATCTGGGACACAAGCGCATTTTTGACTACATTGAAGATACCTGCCGCACCTTGGCCAATATTGTGGATAATTTCAAGCCGGGAGAGGTCTATAATGTTGGTGGCAAAGAGGAGTGGGAGCACGAGATAAAATATGTCTCTGACCTTGTACTCAAGTATCTGGACAAGGATGATTCCAAAGTTGTTTACAAAGAGGCCGAGCCCTTC
>DAOWJC010000128.1 GCA_030640595.1 Dehalococcoidia bacterium
ACCGCTAAAGCGCCAGGAAATATGGCGGCGGGAGGGGGCCGCCCCCCGCGGCATAGATAGAGAAATTGTGGAAATAATGCACCGAACCCATATCGGGGTTGACCAGGATTATCAAAATCTGCTCCGTCAGGGGGTCAGGGCGTCCATAGCTGATGGCTGGGGTGGCAGCATGATTGCCACCGAACTACAGGATATACTCTTCGGCACTCCAGTACCAGTTCTGGGCAGGATAAATTTGGGGGTGCTGAAATCAGACGAGGTGAACCTTATCATTCATGGTCATGAACCATTGCTTTCGGAGATGATTGTTGTCGCCGCCCAAGAGCCTCAGATGATAGAGCTGGCTAAGTCTAAAGGGGCTAGTGGAATAAATATAGCCGGTATGTGCTGCACCGCCAACGAGATATTGATGCGTCACGGGATTCCTCTAGCCGGTAATTTCCTGCAGCAGGAGCTAGCTCTGGTCACCGGGGCAGTGGATGCCATGGTGGTAGATATTCAGTGTATTATGCAGTCCCTGACCACTGTAGCCGAGTGCTACCATAGCAAGATTATCACCACCTCACCCAAGGCTAGGATTCCCGGTGCTATCCATATTGAGTTTGACGAACACAGTGCTATGGAGTCGGCTAGGGCTATTGTCAAGACCGCTATTGATAATTTCCCCAATAGAAAGAATAATATTGATATCCCTGAGGAGCAGACTGACCTGGTCGCTGGATTCAGCCATGAGACTATTAACTACCTACTGGGAGGTGTCTATCGGGCTTCCTACCGACCGCTAAATGACAATATCATCAATGGCAGAATTAGAGGGGTAGCCGGCGTTGTCGGCTGCAATAATGCCCGAGTTAGGCACAATGAGCCTCATACAGCTATGGTTAAGGAGCTGATAAAGAACGATGTATTAGTGCTTCAAACCGGTTGTAGTGCTATCGCCTGTGGTGAAGCTGGGCTGATGACCCCAGAGGCAGCAGCCAAATATGCCGGTGAGGGGCTGGCTTCGGTGTGCGAAGCAGTCGGCATTCCGCCGGTATTGCATCTAGGTTCCTGTGTTGATAACAGCCGCATACTGATGGCAGCTACCGCCATGGTCAAGGATGGTGGCTTGGGTGATGACATCAGCGACCTGCCGGTAGCCGGGGCTGCCCCTGAGTGGATGAGTGAGAAGGCAATCTCTATCGGTCAATACTTTGTTGGTTCCGGGGTGTTTACCGTATTCGGTGTTAACTGGCCGACCCTGGGTAGTGACGAGGTAACCGAATTCCTGTTCAAGGATTTTGAGGCTATGTATGGTGGAATGTGGGCGTTTGAACCTGACCCGATTAAAGCCGCTCAACTTATGATTGACCATATTGACAACAAGCGCAAAGCCTTAGGCATTGACAAGGCTAGAGAAAGGATACTTTATGACATGGCGATGAGACGGGAGCTAGATGCGGTGTAAGCGAGATACTAGTAAAAAAAGGGAGAGCTTAAGAGATGTCTAAAATAATAGCTTCAGCGGTAATTAGGGGTGCTCATAAGATTGTAGGCCAGGCTGAGCAGAAGTGGCAGCAGGCGATGGATAAATGGGGAGCCAATGAACCAGTAGGTTTTCCCAATACTGCTTACTATCTGCCAGTAATTTATGGCATTCTTGGCCTTAAGGTGGAGAAGCTGGGTGATATGGAGCAGATATTAAAAAAGTGCAAATCCATACTGCCGCCAATGGTGAAGGAGATTCACCCGCTACCCTATCTGGCACCAGCCCTTGATGCCGGGATGGTAACATTCTTTGCCGAGGAAATCATTGAAGCCATAAGGTATGTGGAGGAGCCAGATTTCTATACCAAACAGGAAGACCCGACTGATAGTAATATCTGGTTGGGTGCTGCCGATGATGTCATCTTGAGAAAGAGAGGCGTTGAATTCGTTGATGGTACTGCCCCTGGCTTTGCTGCCATCCTGGGTGCTGCGCCTACCACTGAGATAGCAGCTAAAATTGCTCAGGAACTTCAGCAGAAGACCCTCTATGTCTTTATGTCGGCTGAGTATAATGGCAAGAGGTTCTCCGAGCAGCTTGTGGAGGCAGGAGTACAGATTGGCTGGCCAACTCGTTTGGTCTCCTTTGGTCCTGATGTTTCGGCAACTGTATTTGCTGCTGGCTTTGCCATTAGAGCAGGCTTTACCTTCGGCGGCATTGGGCCTGGGGAATACAGGAAACACCTTATTTATAACAAGGACCGCATCTTTGCCTTTGCTCTGCCCCTCGGCTATGTTACCGATGAGTGGTATGCCAATGCCGCCGGGGCAATAAACTTTGGCTTCCCTACCATTGCTGATACCCCAATACCCGAGATTTTGCCTACTGGGGTTTGCACCTATGAGCATGTCGTCTCCAATGTTCCCCACGATAAAATAGTAGCCAGAGCGATAGAGGTAAGAGGGCTCAAGGTTACTGTGGCTGAGGTGCCAATTCCAGTGGCCTTTGGCGCTGCCTTTGAGGGTGAGAGGGTTCGTGGGGAGGACATCTATCTGGAGGCTGGTGGTGGGAGAACCCCTATGGTGGAGTGGGTTACCAGCAGGCGGATGGATGAAGTAGAGGATGGAAAGGTTGAAGTGGTTGGGCCTGAGATAACCGATGTTCCTGCTGGTTCCAGATTACCTTTGGCTATAGCTGTTGAAGTCGCCGGCAGAGAGATGCAGGAGGACTACGAGCCTATTCTGGAGCGACAGATTCACCATCTTATAAACTACGCTCAAGGGGTGATGCACATCGGGCAGAGGGATATTGCCTGGCTGCGGGTTAGTAAACAGGCGGTGGAAAAGGGCTTCAGGCTATCTCATATCGGTTCCCTCCTCCATGCCAAGTTGCACCAGGATTTCGGTCGGATATTTGATAAAATGCAGGTAAAACTTTATACCGAGGAGGATAAAGTAAGGGAGGTAGTAGAAAAGGCAAGAGCGGTATATGGGGCTAGAGATGCCCGAATTGAAGGCATGACCGACGAAACCACTGATATATATTACTCCTGCACCCTGTGCCAGTCTTTTGCCCCGAACCATGTTTGTGTCATTACCCCGGAAAAAACCGGGCTTTGCGGTTCCTATAACTGGATGGACTGTAAGGCGGCTTATGAGATTAACCCTACCGGACCAAATCAGCCGGTGCCCAAGGAGGAGACTGTTGATGCCAAGCTAGGACAATGGAAAGGGGTAAACGAGTTTATCTATAAGGCTTCCCGGGGAAACCTAGACCATTATAACATGTACAGTATAGTGTATGACCCGTGGACTACTTGTGGCTGTTGCGAGTGTATTGCTGCTGTCCTTCCCCTGTGCAATGGGGTAATGACGGTAAATCGTGAATATGCCGGAGACACCCCCTGCGGGATGAGGTTCACCACCCTTGCCGGCACTGTCGGTGGTGGCATAAGTACCCCTGGCTTCGTTGGTCATGGCAAGTATAACATCTGTCAGAGAAAGTTCATGTCGGCTGATGGTGGCTTGCTGAGGATGGTGTGGATGCCCAAGATGCTAAAGGAGGAGATTGCCGACCGGCTTAAAGCTAGGGGGGAGGAGCTAGGTGTGCCTAACTTGCCCGATATGATTGCTGATGAGACAGTGGGCACCACCGAGGAAGAGATTCTTCCCTTCCTGCAGGAGAAGGGGCACCCAGCCCTTACTATGGAGCCAATACTGGGTTAGGAAAGGAGTTTTGAGCAGTGCCGCTTACTGGAATAGAGATATTCAAGCTGTTACCCAAGACAAACTGTAAAGAGTGCGGCTTTCCTACTTGCCTTGCCTTTGCCATGAGCCTAGCCACGGGAAAGGCAGAACTGGCTGCCTGCCCCTATGTTTCCGAGGAGGCAAAAGTAAAACTAGTGGAGGCAGCAGCACCCCCTATTGCCCCGGTTACTATTGGTGTCGGTGACAGGGCATTGAAGGTTGGTGGTGAGACGGTTATGTTTCGCCACGAAAAAAGGTTTGAGAACCCACCTGGTTTCGCTATCCTTATCAGCGATACTATGGAGGAGTCTGAGATTGACAATAGGCTGAAGAGATTCAGCGAGCTTCAATATGAGCGGGTAGGGCTTACCCTTCGCCCTGAGCTGGTAGCGGTAAAGGATGACTCAGGAGATGCCACAAAATTTGAGGCTCTGGTTAGTAAAGTCAAGCAAAATAGCGATTGTGGCATTATCCTGATGAGCAGCAACCCCGATATCCTGGCGGCTGGCTTAAAGGCTTGTGCCGACCGAAAACCGCTGCTCTACCCGGCTACCGGAGACAACCTGAACCGTCTGGCAGATTTGGCTAAGGAAAATTCTTGTCCGGTAGTGGCAAAAGCTTCCAACTTGGAGGAGCTTGCCCAACTGACTACTAAGTTAACTGAGGCTGGGGTTAAAGCTATTGTTCTTGATTCCGGGGCAAGAACCCTTCGTCGGGCATTTGAAGACCAGGTAGTCATCAGAAGCGCCGCCCTAAATAAAAAGTTTCGCCCCTTAGGCTTCCCCACTATTGTGCTTCCCTGTGAGATGACCAATGACCCGATGAAGGAAGCGGTAATTGCCTCCATTTTCGTGGCTAAATATGGCGGTATTATCGTTCTCTCTGATTTTCAGGGAGAAAGCCTATTTCCATTACTCGTGGCAAGGATGAATATTTATACCGACCCGCAGCGACCGCTGGCTACCACTGAGGGAATATACGAGATTGGTAGTCCTGATGAAAACTCCCCGGTGCTTATTACTTCCAACTTTTCCCTTACTTACTTCATTGTCTCCGGCGAAATAGAAGCCAGCAAGGTTTCCAGCCGGCTTTTAGTCAAGGATACCGAGGGGCTTTCGGTTATGACCGCCTGGGCAGCCGGCAAATTTGTTGCTGACACCATTGCCCCCTTTGTTAAGAAGTGTGGGGTTGGGGATATGGTTAAACACCACAAGCTGATAATCCCGGGTTATGCTGCCGCTGAAAGTGGTGGTCTGGAAGAGGAGTTGCCCGGTTGGGAGATTCTGGTTGGTCCCAGGGAGGGGGCTCACATCCCAGCCTATCTTAAGGCATGGAAACCATAAGGGGGAAGTAATGATCCTTATTGGCGAAAATATAAATATTATGTCGAAAA
>DAOWJC010000003.1 GCA_030640595.1 Dehalococcoidia bacterium
CACCAGCGGTTGAGATAGCTACTGTTGCTGTTGTTTCGGGGGATGGGCTTAGTGATGTTTTTACCAGCCTAGGAGCAGCAGCTATTGTCCCTGGTGGACAGACAATGAATCCCAGCACCAAGGAGTTGCTCCAGGCTGTGGAGTTGGTGGTTTCAGATAAGGTTATTATTTTGCCTAATAACAAAAATATAGTGCTTACTGCTGAGCAGGTCCAGTCTCTGACTACCAAGTCTATTGAGGTGGTGCCTACCGAGACAATCCCTCAGGGGTTAGCTGCCCTTTTAGCCTTTGACTACGAGGCTGATTTTGAGACAAACACTCAAATTATGAGAAAGGCAAAATCAACTGTAAAGACAATTGAAATTACCCAAGCCGTGCGCTCAACCCAGTTAAACGGATTGAGCATTAGGAAGAAACAGGCTATCGGTCTTCTGGATGGGGAACTGCTAGCGGCAGGTAATAATACTGTTGATGTCCTTAATAAGATACTGGCTAAGCTAAATTTAAACAGAACTGAAATAATTACCATCTACTATGGGGCTGATACCAAGCCGGCTGAGGCAGAACAGATTAGTGTTGGTATTAGCGAGCAACATCCCCAACTTCAGATTGAGGTAGTCAGAGGCGGTCAGCCTCACTATAACTATATTGTTTCTATAGAATAATAAAAGGAGGATTTTAGCTATGGCAGTCAAAATTATAACCGATAGCCTGTCTGACATTACTAGTGACATAGCCCAAGGGCTGGGGATTACCGTCGTGCCCCTAACCGTATCTTTTGGTGAGGAATCCTTTCTTGACCGGATTACTATGACCACGGATGAATTCTACTATAAGCTGACTCACGATGCTAACTGGCCGAAGACAACACAGCCCCCTCCCGGCGATTTCGTTAATGCCTACAACAAGCTGGCTAAGGAAACCGATGAAATTCTAGTTATTACCCTGTCCAGTAAGCTCAGCGGCACCTATCAGTCGGCTCTAAATGCCAAGGATGTGGTAGAGGCGAAATGCCGCATTGAAGTGATTGACTCGCTAATGGTGGCAATGGGTCTGGGGCTGATAGTCATTGCTGCTGCCAAGGCAGCCCAGGCCGGGGCAAACCTGGATAAGGTCGCTGATTTGGTGCATAGGGCTATGCCCCGGTCACATCTTATCGCGTATTTTGACACCCTTAAATACCTAGCCAAGGGGGGGCGCATCGGCAAGGCACAGGGGCTGCTGGGCGCAATGCTATCCATAAAGCCAATACTTACTGTGAAGGATGGCGAGATGTCACCTCTAACTAAGTTGCGGTCTCGAGCTGCAGGTATGGATTATCTGTATAATTTTGTGGCTGGCTTTTCCCACATTGAGGGGCTAGCAGTGGAGCATGCTACTACCCCTGATGACGCTGATAGGCTGGTTGAGCGCCTCAGTTCGTTATTCCCCAAGGAACGCATCTACCGGTCAACAATCAGCCCGGTGGTGGGAACATATGCCGGGCCTGGTGCCATGGCGGTATCCCTTCTGGAGGCAGAAGGCAAGTAGTTAATGCCGGTTAGGATTGTAACTGATAGTGTCTGTGACTTGCCATCTGAAGTGGCTAAAGAGCTGGAGATTACGGTAATTCCGCTAAATGTTCGCTTTGGCACTGAGGTCTACCGTGATGGCATTGACCTGACTACCGAGCAGTTCTACGACAGGCTGGTGCACGACAAGACCTTTCCCGTCACTTCAGTGCCATCTCCGGCAGCCTTTGCCGAGGCATATGATAGGCTGGCTGGGGAGACAGACGAAATCCTAGTCATTACTCTTACCTCCAAGCTCAGTGCTACCTATGAGGTGGCGCTACAAAGTATAGGGTTAATGAAGAAGAAATGCCGGGTAGAAGTGGTTGATTCACAATGGGCGGTTATGGCACAAGGATTCATAGTTATTGCTGCTGCCAAGGCAGCTCAGGCTGGAGCTAGCCTTGATGAGGTACTGGATATAACCCATCGCAATATGAAGCGTGTAGATATACGTGCCGCTTTTGATACATTGGAATATCTCAGAAGAGGCGGGCGCATAGGTGCCGCCCAGGCTCTTCTGGGATCAGTGCTTAAGGTAAACCCCATCATAATGCTGAAAGATGGCGTGGTTGAGCCGGCTGGTAGAACGCGTTCCCGGGCTAAGGCGATAGACCACTTATATAACTTTGCTATGAGCTTTTCCCATATTGAGGAGCTGGCGGTAGAAGACGCTGCCTGTCCTGATGATGCTGAGCTACTGGTTGAGCGCCTTGGTTCTAAATTCCCCAGGGAGCGTATCTACCGGTCAAAGACGACCCCGGTAATTGGCACGCATACCGGCCCTGGCCTCTTGCTGGTAGCTATATTGGGCGATAGAGAGTAGCTATAAAGCTGAGGCAAGGGGAGTTTTAATGACAGTTAAGGTTGTAACTGATAGCACTGCTGACTTACCACCTCAAATAGCTGAGGAGCTGGGGATTACGGTGGTGCCAGTCTATCTACGCTTTGGAGAAAAAGTCTACCGGGATGGGGTGGATATAAGTCAGGATGAGTTTTATCAAAAATTAGTGGAAGGTCCTATTCATCCTTCTACTTCCCAGCCCACACCAGCCGACTTTACTGAGGTCTACCGGAAATTTTCTCAGGAAGCAGACGGGATAGTGTCTATTCACCTTTCCGCTAAGACAAGTGGCACCTATAACTCAGCCCTTCAGGGTAGAGAACTAGCCGAGACAGGGCGTCATATTGAGGTAGTAGATTCGCTTTCGGTGTCCATGGGTTTAGGGCTGATAGCTATGGCTGCTGCCAGATTAGCTGAGGCTGGAGAAAGTTTACAGAGAGTAATAGAGGAGATAAGGCAAGTTATTCCCTGTATACGCATACTTGGTGTTTTTGATACCTTTAAATATCTGCTTTTAGGTGGGCGTATCAGTAAAGCTAAGGCAATAATGGGCAGCGTGCTGAATGTAAAGCCGATACTTACTATGCGAGATGGTGAGCTTTGTCTCGCTGGCTTAGCCCGAACTCGCTCTAAAGGCATAGAGCGTCTATTTAATTTGGCAAAGGATGCCTTGAATATTCAAGAATTAGCCATTGTGCATAGCACTACCCCCGACGAAGCTGGCTCACTCAAGGAGCGCATAGCTTCAATCTTTGATAAAAAGCAGATTCATATAGCCAGGCTAGGACCAGCCTTAGGGGTTCACGGTGGTCCAGGCACTCTGGTTTTAGCCCTAAGGGAGAAGATAAGTGGTATCAGGCAGGATGCTAGCGAGGGTGAGCACTTGAAGAGGAAAATTTCTTTACCCTCCTTCCAAGTGCCGAAGTTAAGTTTTTCTCACCTTTAGTTATTCGTCAAGGTGAACGGAGGCGTGACCTTGTCAATAAATGTTGAGCCTCTGCGTAAGATTCTTGAGCTTGAGCATAAAAAGGGTTACGTAGATTCAGCAGTAATTGGTGGCTTGGACAGGTTTCTCCGCAATTGGGCTGGTCAAGCTATAGAGTCGATAACTAATCCTCAGCTCCTGAACCGCTTTCATAAACTTCACCTAGTTAACCCCAATTATGCCTCTTTGACTAAACAGCAGCGTAAAGAGTGGGTAAAGGGAGTGCTTGACTTTTTAGCTGAGGTAGAGCACAGGGAAGGCGAAAAGGGTGAGGCTAAATTGACCCCGGTAGTCAGTCGGCCGCCTTCGGGAGCAAGAGTGCAGAGAACGGTGGTCAGTCAATCCATTGATGCACCCATTACTGTTATTAGAGGCATTAGCTCAAACCTGGCGACTAAGTTTAATAAGCTGGGAGTGAAGACAGTTCGGGACCTACTCTATTTCTTCCCACACCGTCACCTTGATTACAGTCAGAGAAAATCTATCTCGCAGCTTACCGAGGGGGAAGAGGAGACTATTATCGCTAACGTGTGGCAGGCTCAGGAGGTTAGGCTGGGCGGTAGACGAAGCACCGAGGCTATTGTCGGCGATGAAACGGGCAATGTCAGGGTAGTATGGTTTAATAATCCCTACCTGGCTAAGAAGCTACTGACCAATACCCGGGTGGTTATCAGTGGCAGGGTCAGCTTGTTTGGCGGGCGATATGTGTTTGAATCTCCAGAATGGGAACTGGTGGAGGCTAGAGAGTTGATTCACACCGGGCGCCTGGTTCCCCTCTACCCTCTCACTCAGGGATTACGCCCTCGCCAGGTGAGGAAATTAATGAAAGAGGTTGTAGACCAGTGGGCATGGCAGGCGGAGGATTTTTTGCCACCGGAGTTGAAAAAGCAGTGTAACCTGCTGGAGCTACCCCAGGCTATAAATCAGGCTCACTATCCAGAAGATGAGTCAGTGAAGGATAGAGCAAGGGTTCGTCTGGCTTTTGACGAACTCTTTCTCCTCCAGTTGGGCGTGCTGAGTAAAAAGCGCGACTGGCAGGAGGGTCAGCCAAGTAGCCCTTTCAGTGCCAAGATAACGGTGCTAGATACTTTTCTAAAGTCTTTACCCTTTGAGCTGACCGCAGCTCAGCAAAAAGTTCTCAAGGAGCTACTGGCTGATTTACAGAAATCGCAACCGATGTCCAGGTTACTTCAGGGGGAGGTCGGCAGTGGCAAGACAGTAGTGGCTACAGCCGCCCTGCTTATGGCGGCTGCCAATGGCTACCAGGGGGCATTTATGGCACCTACCGAGATTCTGGCTGAGCAGCATTTTGCAACCATCTGCCAGCTCCTATCCAGAGTGGGACATCAGGAGGAAGAAGAGGACTACCTGAATAGTTACTCCGGGCTTTTACCCCTCCCTCTTACTGTGGCGCTACTTATTGGTGATATTACTCAGGGCAGGAAGCAGGAACTCCAGCAGCGCATCCTGGACGGCGACATAGACATTGTTATCGGCACCCATGCCCTCATTCAAAAGGGAGTGGAGTTCTGCCGATTGGGACTGGCCGTGGTGGATGAGCAGCACCGATTCGGTGTTACCCAGCGCTCAGCACTGCGGCAAAAGGGATTCAGCCCTCATGTATTGGTAATGACGGCTACGCCTATCCCACGAACTCTAGCCTTAACCTTATATGGCGACCTTGACCTTTCGGTTATAGACCAGCTTCCCCC
>DAOWJC010000021.1 GCA_030640595.1 Dehalococcoidia bacterium
AGCACTGAGTGGCATAAAAGGAAGGCAATTATCAAGCTCAACACAATTGATAGTATTGAAGATGCGCAAAGGCTACGGGGGCAACCTGTAGAAATACACCGTAGCCAGGTCTACCCCCTACCCGAAGGGCAATACTACCATTTTCAACTCATCGGTCTAGAGGTATGGACAACCGAAGGGGAACTACTGGGAAACGTTACCGAGATTCTAACCGCAGAGAGTAATGATAACTATGTAGTCCGCGGAGCTAAAGGAGAGATTCTTATTCCTGCCATTGAGGATGTAATAAAATCAATTGACCTTGATAAAGGATGCATGGTTATTGAGGCTATTAAGGGACTGCTAAGTTAAATCAAAAAAGTAGCTAACCAGCTTTAGGCTCCTGGCTTCCTTTTTCTCCTCTTCTCCGCCACCTGGAGACGAATCAGTGAGCGACGTAGTGCCGCCTCAGCTTGAGCCGTATCTACCTCTGGAGCACGACGGCTAAGCTCCTCCTCAGCCCGACGCTTTGCCGCCTCAGCTCGAGCTACATCAATCTCCACAGCCCTCTCAGCAGCATCTGCCAGAACTATAATCCGGTCAGGTCGCACCTCAAGAAAGCCGCCAGAAATGGCTAAGAGGAACTCCTCCCCACCCTTCCTTACTCGCAACTCACCTTCCCGCAATGTAGTCATCAGCGGGGCATGGTGAGGCAAAATTCCCAGTTGCCCTTCAATACCTGGGGCAACAACCACATCCACATCATCCGAATAAACTACCCGCTCAGCGGTAACAATATCAAGTCTTATACTGGACATTAATTTACGCCCCCAGCCTCTTTGCCTCCTCCACAACCTCATCTATAGTGCCCACCATATAAAACGCCTGCTCTGGCAGGGCATCATGTTTTCCGTCCAGAATTTCCTTAAAGCCGCGCACCGTTTCTTCTATAGGCACATACTTCCCCTTCCTGCCAGTAAAAACCTCGGTAACAAACATTGGTTGAGATAAAAACCTCTGTATTTTACGAGCTCGAGCTACGGTAAGCTTGTCTTCCTCGCTAAGCTCCTCAATACCCAATATAGCAATTACATCCTGAAGGTCTTTATAGCGTTGGAGCACCCGCTGCACCTCACGAGCTACCCTATAGTGCTCCTCACCAACAACACCGGGGTCAAGTATACGAGAGGTTGAGGTTAGCGGGTCTACCGCTGGATATAATCCTTGCTCAGCAATAGACCTCTCCAGGGCGATAATAGCGTCAAGATGACCGAAAGTGGTGACTACTGCAGGGTCAGTATAATCATCAGCCGGAACATAAATTGCTTGAAAGGAAGTGATTGAGCCCTGCTTGGTCGAGGTAATCCTCTCCTCTAAGTCACCCATCTCCGTAGCCAGGGTAGGTTGATAGCCCACCGCCGATGGCATACGCCCCAACAGAGCTGATACCTCCATACCGGCCATAGTATAGCGGTAGATATTATCAATAAAGAGCAAAACATCCTGATGCTCAACATCACGGAAGTATTCGGCCATAGTCAACCCAGCTAGCCCGACGCGGAGGCGAACTGCAGGGGGTTCATTCATCTGACCAAAGACCATCACCGTCTTATCAATCACCCCGGAAGCCTTCATTTCATTCCACAGGTCATTGCCCTCACGAGACCTTTCGCCAATACCGGAGAAAACAGAAAAACCTCCGTGCTCGGTGGCAATATTACGGATAAGCTCCATAATAATAACTGTCTTACCCACCCCGGCACCGCCATAGGCGCCTATCTTGCCTCCTTTAATAAATGGGGTAATGAGGTCCATGACCTTAAGCCCTGTCTCCAGAACCTGGGTAGTCGTCTCCTGGTCTTCAAATGAAGGCGGAGGGCGATGAATTGGCCAGTGCTCCGTAGCCTTAACCGGACCAAGATTATCTATCGGCTCTCCCATAACATTAAACAGCCGACCCAGGGTAACTTTCCCCACCGGCACGGTAAGCGGGGTTCCGGTATCTATAGCCTCGGCTCCCCGTTCTAACCCATCGGTAGACGATAGAGCCAGGCACCGCACCCGGTTATTGCCGACATGCTCCTGAGCTTCAAGCACAATCTTGTCCCTGTCTATCGGAATCTCAATAGCATTGTAAAGTGCCGGTAATTCATCGG
>DAOWJC010000155.1 GCA_030640595.1 Dehalococcoidia bacterium
AAAGACAAAGACTTAATCTCTTTTAACATAGCAGTAAAAGAGACAGATTTATATATTCGTGCCTCGCGTAACCTTAAAAGGAAAGCCCTTAAGCTAGTATTGAAGTATCGTGACACATTGGAAAGGTATGCCGAGCGACATCCTGCCTTTTTAACTTCCCTCAAACCCTTCCCCGTTGGTGATGATGCCCCGCTTATTGTAAAGTCAATGTCAGAGTCAGCGGAGAAAGTTGGAGTCGGTCCCATGGCTTCAGTGGCTGGGGCTATAGCTGAATTTGTTGGCACTGACCTACTAGCCTTCTCGCCAGAGCTAATTGTAGAAAATGGGGGCGATATTTACCTGAAGAGCCTGAAGAAAAGGCTGATAGGGATTTATGCCGGAAAATCACCTTTAACCGGCAAAATCGGGCTGGAAATCAATGGAGAGGATACACCATTGGGAATTTGTACTTCCTCGGGAACAGTAGGGCATTCTCTAAGTTATGGGAAGGCTGATGCTGTTGTAGTCCTTTCTCAATCAGCTACCCTGGCCGATGCTGCTGCCACGGCTATAGGCAACTTGATTGTCCAGTCCAGTGACATCCCGAGGGGGATTGAATTTGCCAAAGGTATTGAGGGTTTGAAGGGGTTACTAATTATTAAAGATGACAAAGTGGGGCTTTGGGGTGAAGTAAAGGTTTGTCAAATGTAAGAAGGGGGCAGAAATGGCAAAACGGCGGGTAATACTTACCTATACTCCAGAAACAATTACCGAACCAATTATCTATAACCTTGGACAACAATTTAAGATAGTAACCAATATTCGCCAGGCTGATGTGGCAGGGGACAGAGGCCGGATAGTATTGGAACTTGATGGTGAAGAGCAGAATATTGAAGCTGGAATTGCCTGGGTTATCTCCAAGGGAGTGAGGGTTGACCCAGTTAGTGAGGATTAACCAACTATCTACACTCAATAAACGACCTGAGTTATTGGCTCAGGTTTCGTGATTTTAGCCACTTTTGTTTCTGGTTAAGCCGTACATCCTCATCTGTAGGTTGGTAACTTGCCAGGAAACTGTCTTTGAAAGAGTTAAAGGTGCCATTCAAAATGGCATCCCTTATTTTACGCATTAGGTTGTTAATGAAGCTGAGATTGTGGATAGTGGCTAGCCTATACCCTAATAGCTCCTGGCAACTAAATAGGTGATGTAGATAAGCTGCTGAGAAAATGCGACAGGTGTAGCAATTGCAATCAGGGTCAATAGGCTGTTCCATCTGGCTGTAGGCAGCATTTCGGATATTATGCCTGCCTTGCCAGGTAAAGAGAGCCCCATTCCGGGCGATGCGAGTAGGCAGGGCACTGTCAAACATATCAATCCCCCTGGCTACACCCTCAAGTAAATCCTCTGGAGAGCCCATCCCCATAAGGTAGCGTGGCTTATTCTCTGGCAACAAAGCCACTGTTTCTTCAGTCATGGCCAGGGTTACCCTTTTAGGTTCGCCAAGGCTTAAGCCGCCAATAGCATAACCAGAGAATTCCAGCGAGGTAAGAAATTCAGCCGACTGACGCCGAAGTTGAGGGAAGGTACCCCCTTGGACAATAGCATACAGAGCCTGGTCGCTACGCTTTTGAACTCTTTGGCATCTCTCTGCCCATTGATGTGTTCGGCTCATTGCCCTCTGCACCTTGTCAAAGCTATCATCATAGGCTGGACACTCATCCAGAACCATAATAATATCGGCACCAAGTGCCTCCTGGAACTGAATACTTAACTCAGGGGTAAGTAGATGTTGGCTTCCATCAATATGGGAGCGGAATATAACCCCTTCATCACTGACCTGGCGTAGCGATGCCAGGCTAAATATCTGATAACCACCACTGTCAGTAAGAATAGCTCTGTCCCAAGCCATGAATTTATGTAAACCACCCATCTTTTCAATTACAGCAATACCCGGCCTGAGATAGAGATGGTAGGTGTTAGCCAATACCATTGCTATCCCAATATCTTTAACTTCCTCGGGGGTCAGTGTTTTAACCGCTCCCTGACTACCTACGGGCAGAAATACCGGTGTAGGCACCGTGCCGTGTGGCGTTATCAATTCCCCGGCACGA
>DAOWJC010000133.1 GCA_030640595.1 Dehalococcoidia bacterium
AGCCCAGATATTACTGGAAGGGTTGCTGAACATACACAATCTATAGGAGGAACGATGATTACCATAGGTATAGACCCGGTAGCCTTCTTAAATGTTAGGTGGTATGGCATTATGGTTGCCCTGGGCGTAGCGGTCTTGATTTTGTGGACGCTGCGAGAAGTGAGGAAAGGGGCTAATCTCTCCTACGATACCGTTTTTACGGCGGCGCTGGTGGGCATCCCCTCCGGGATAGTGATATCAAGACTGCTTCATGTTGTTGATGTGTGGGACTATTATAGTCAGAACCTGGGACAGATTGTTGGTGCTTCCGGTCTAACTATCTACGGTGCTGTTTTGGGCGGTGCCCTGGCTATCTGGATTTATAGCAAGTTCAGTAATTTCCGCTTTGGTTACTTCGCAGATGTAGTGGCACCGGGTATCATACTGGCTCAGGCTATAGGCAGGGTAGGCTGCACCATAAATGGCTGCTGCTACGGAACAGAAACTTTCCTACCCTGGGCCGTTGTCTACAGTCACCCTGATAGCTTTGCTCCTCTCGGGATACCAATTCATCCCACGCAGATTTACGAGATTATAGCCTTGCTGGTAATTTTTGGGATATTACTAATATTGAAGGGACACTTCAAACCTGATGGCTCGCTGTTTCTTATCTATCTTGGCTTATACTCGTTATGGCGCTTTGGCATTAGTTTCCTGCGGGTGGGGACACCCTTTCTCTTCGGCTTACATCAGGCTCAAGTCATCGCCATAATAGTGTTAGCCATCACTATCTTCTTACTGGCTTATAGAACACGGTGGGTTAAGGCGGAGAGTTCTAGCGAAGGATAGAATTTCTGCTATATCTGTTAGTTGAACAACTTGGCTTTTGTGCAGTTCTTGCACATAAACAGCTATCTTTTGCTGTTTGCCAGATAATCCTTATGCTAAACTCATTATGTTTGGCTTGTTATACTTGTAGTTATCAGATTATATAGGGAGGTGAGAGGAATGTTGATGAAGGAATTTATATCTGGTTTCAGTGGAAAGCCTATCGATAAGAAACAGATAGCAACAGGAATGCACTTGTGTTACATGAACGCCAGAGCCCTAAGAGATGAAGCTATATTATTAAAAGAAAATGGTCACCACGCAAGAGCACTTAGCCTAACAATACTAGGTTTGGAAGAGCTGGGGAAAATACCACTGTTCTGTGATATGATTCGTCTCCGTGTAGATGATGTTGAGGCTTGGCGTAAACGCTGGAAGGAATTACAATCACACAAAGTTAAGCTTGGAGTTTGGTCTGCTTATGGTAGAGTGCTCCGTATTTTTGGCAAGAATTATGAGTTTAAATTCCAACCAGGTATCGAACCTCTTACAGATAAGTTCAAGCAACTCGGTTTCTATGTCAGTTTCTTCAAGGACCAATTTTTATACCCAGAAAACATCGCAGAGGATAATTATGAATGGTCTGACTATTTTCTGACAATTCTGGACGAGAGGATTAATAGTTTTGAACCACTTCATGGTTCTTTTGAGAATTCCGAAAAGTTCATAAATAAAGCGGTAGAATTCGTAACAACTGTGAAAAAGGCAAAAACAAAAGATGAGCTGAAGGAGATACTATCGCATTGGATTTCGCAACATGTCCAGCGAAAAGACCGCTGACACAACTTGTTTCGTAAAATCATTCTACAAAATGACGAATTGTGTTCCTGTAGTTCAGCTACCCGGCGTAAAGTCAAGGATATTGAGTCGCAGTCTCTCCTCCCCGCGCCAGCGGTCTATTTCCAGGTTATAGACGATGTCAAGGGGCGATGATACCTCGGCCAGGTAGTTACCCATTCCGAAACCAACCCCATCCCATATAGTGCCACCCTGCTTTAGCTTCATTCTCAAGTGTTCCCCGTTACTACCCATAGTCCGAGAATCAACAACCTCCACCCGACGGCTGAGAAAGGTAGGCGCTGGATTGCCCTGACCAAAAGGAGCCAGCTGCTGAATGGCCTGGAAGGTATCCCCGCTGAGGTCAAGCAGTGTAACCTCAGCGTCAATATCAAGGCGAGGACGAAGGTCAACCCCGGCTAGCTGGGTAGTAGCTAGTTGCGAAAGATATTGTTTGAGGCGAGGCAAGTTCTTGGTCGGCAGGGTAAAACCAGCCGCCCGGGAGTGTCCACCAAAATGGGAAAACAGACGACTACACTGTTTTAAGGCAGCGATAATGTTAAACTCAGGAATACTGCGACAGCTACCGCTGCTTACCTGCTCACCGATTTTGATAACAATAGCCGGTCGGTAGAATTCCTCGGCTAGCCTACTGGCTACCGGCCCAGCGATGCCAGCGGGGTAATCTTTATCACCGGCTATCAGTAATGGTGAAATCCCCTGGGCTATTATTTGCTCCCTGGCATTAGCCAAGACCTTGGCAGTTAGTTTTTGCCTCTCCGTATTTTTCCCATCCAGCCATATAGCTAGCTGGCGTGCTTCCTGCGGCGAGTCGGTCATCAGCAACTTATAGCTGGTTAAGGCGTGGGCTAATCTGCCAGCAGCATTTAAGCGCGGGGCTATGACCCAGGAGATACTTTGTGTATCAACGCTGCCGATGTCCAATCCAGCCTGGGCCATCATCTCCCTGACACCAAGGCGGGGGGCGGTATTAATTAGCTTCAGCCCTTCTTTTACCAGGTATCGGTTTTCCCCCAGTAGTGGCATGATATCAGCTACAGTTCCCAGAGCTACCAGGTCTATTAGCTCATCCAGTTGCTTCTCCTTACCAATACCCTGGAACAGAGCTTGAAGGAGCTTAAAGGCTACCCCGACACCAGACAGTTCTGAGAAGGTATAATTTGAGTTAGGCAGCTTGGGATCTACTACGGCAATGGCTGGCGGGATTTCAGGTAGTGGGGTATGGTGGTCGGTAATAACTATATCAAGCCCCATCCTTTTCGCCTTTTTGACTTCGGGCAGAGCAGTAATTCCGCAATCAACGCTAATAACCAGGCTAATGCCTTGCCGGCAGAGGTTCTCCAAAGCGGCTGTTTTAAGTCCATAGCCTTCGGTCAGGCGATGGGGTATATAGGGGATGGTCTTACCGCCAAGAGCGGTTAGACCCTGGACTAAGAGGGCGGTAGCGGTGATGCCATCAGCATCAAAGTCGCCATAGATAGCAATGTTTTCACCTGAAAGCAAAGCTTGATAAATCCTGGCTACTGCCCGGTGCATATCAGGCAAAAGGAAAGGGTCACCTGACAGCCTCCTATCAGCGGCAATGAAGGATTCTAGCTGGGATAGGTCAGTGAGACCGCGATTATACAGGAGCTGAGCTATTAGTGGGGAGAAACCTGAAGTAGTAACCAAATACCTGTCGGGAACAGGCGGCAGCAGATTCCAACGGCTATGGTTCAAGCCTATGCCTCACTGTATTGTCGAAAGACCAGAACTGAATTATGCCCACCAAAGCCGAAGGAGTTAGATAGAGTAGTAGTAACCTTGGCTCGGCGGGCTACATTAGGCACATAGTCTAAATCACATTCAGGGTCGGGGTGGGTAAGGTTTATCGTCGGTGGTATGACCCCGTGCTGGATAACCAAAATACATATTGCTGCCTCAACAGCCCCGGCAGCACCAATGAGGTGCCCCGTCATTGACTTGGTCGAGCTTATTGGAATGTGATAGGCGTAATCACCAAACACGGTCTTTATCGCCATGGTCTCCACCTTGTCGTTTAGTGGTGTAGAGGTGCCATGAGCGTTAATATAATCAATTTCGGTAGCAGCCACTCCAGCTTTGTCAAGTGCCACCTGCATAGCCTTAGCGGCACCCTCCCCCTCTTCATCAGGCTGGGTAATATGGTAGGCATCAGCACTGGCTCCGTAGGCAAGAATCTCAGCCAGAATGTTAGCCCCCCGCCTTTGGGCAAAGGTGAGGTCTTCTAGGATAAGGGCGGCAGCTCCTTCACCAATGACAAAGCCGTCACGCTCAGCATCAAAGGGACGGGAGGCTAGCTGTGGCTCACTGTTTCTTGTTGAGATGGCTTTTAGGGCATTAAAGCCAGCAATACCTATTGGGTTTATTATTGCCTCACTTCCGCCGGCTATCATAGCTTGAGCATCACCATGCTTAATAAGCTCATAAGCAGCGCCTATAGCGTCTGAGCCACTGGAGCAGGCTGAAGTGGTGCAAAGATTTGGTCCCTTCAATCCCAGCGCAATTGATACCTGAGCACCAGCCATATCACATATCATCATCGGGACTAAGAATGGACTTACTCTGTCTGGTCCCCTTCCCAGTAGCACCCCAATTTGTTCAAATAAGGTAGTTAGACCACCAATTCCGCTGCCGATTATGACACCGATGTTATCCTGATTCATGGAATTAATCTGCAGACCAGCTTGCTTCACTGCCTGCAAGCTGGCGGCTACTGCCAGTTGAGCAAAGCGGTCCATGCGGCGGGTATCCTTACGGTTGATATAATCGGCAGGCTCAAATCCCTTTACCTCGCCAGCAAACTTGGTCTCTAGGGGCTCAGGGTCAAATAGGGTAATGTAGTCAATACCAGACTTGCCAGCGATAAGGGCTTCCCAAGTAGCAGCGAGATTCAGACCAAGTGGGCACAAAACACCCATACCAGTAACCACTACTCTGTTATCGGAATTGTTTATTAACCTCACCCCCTTTAGGATTAGAAGTTATTTCTATGCAAGATATCCTTTAGCCCTCTTTTAGGGACATGCAGTATATTGTCTCTATCCTTCCA
>DAOWJC010000005.1 GCA_030640595.1 Dehalococcoidia bacterium
ATTGAAGGGCTGAGGCATTAGAAGCCTTGGAGGATTGATTAGGTATCGACTTAACATAGGTTTCTTCATATCATTCAGCTCTTAGCTTTAGTAGCTATGAATTGACCTCGCTACTGCATAACGGTATGATAACAACAACTTCTTTTGCTCCGGAATTCCCAGGGAGGTGAACCAATGGAGAGAACCCTTGCTTTGTTCGACGCTATTATTGAGGAGCACAAGCAAATCATGGAAGATGTTGAAGCCTCGGAGCATATAGCGAGTGACTTGGGTGCCATATTAGAGATGGACAGAGCCACAGGCGAATTTGAGCCGGCGACGCTAGACCGCAAGCGACGCAGTCTGCAAGGCTTGCAACAGTCGCTGGAAAAGGTTGACAAAGAGCTTCAGGCGCACTTCGCTCGTGAAGAGAGGGCTCTCCTAACCGCCTTTGAGGATTATGGAGGTAAAACATTTGCTTCAGCCTTGCGCGCCCTGCTAGTTGAGCATCAGGAACTCAAGAACCGTATTGCCAAATCGAAGCAAGATGCGGCCGAACTAGCAGAGGGGGGATTGTCCCGTGGAGTATGGGAAGGAAGGGCGTACGGTATGCGAGTCTATATCAGCCACACGCGGAAGTTGCTGGAAGCACATGCCCAAAGTGAGCTGGAGCTTTTGCAAGCGTTGCGAAAAGAATTGGTGGAACATAGAAGGGAATGGCCGAACTTGAGGTAGTCTGATTTAGCGAAGGTGCCGCGTCCGCCACTGGTTAAGGTATCGGACTACTTCATCATCGCCGAGGTCATACCAATGGCGGTAAAAATCAGCTACAGCAAATCTCGGCATATACCCCGTAACGCAGGTTACTACTTTGTCGGCGACCCTTTCTACCTGCTTCAGTGCTATTGCCGAGGCGGCAGGTACAGCCACAATTATTTCCCTTGGTCGACGGCGGCGTACTGATTCCACCGCTGCCAGCATGGTGAAGCCTGAAGCTAATCCATCGTCTATGATTATTACTGTTTTGCCATTTACACTAACCAGCGGACGGTTCCCCCGGTAGAGTAGGCTCCGTTGCTTAATCTCAGCTCTTACTTTGCTAGCCTCATACTCTATCTGTTGCCGGCTCAACCCCATGCTTTTCACTACTATCTCATTGAGGATAATTGTTCCATCATCGGCAATGGCGCCAAAGCCCGCTTCAGGGCTAAGGGGTATGGGAATTTTACGGGAAATAACCAGGTCAAGGTCAGCGTCAAGGGCAAGGGCTACCTCCAGCGCCACTGGCACACCCCCGTTAGGGATGGCAAGCACTATAACGGGCTGTTCGTTATACCCGCTCAGTTTCTCGGCAAGTTGCCTCCCGGCGCCTTGTCGGTTCTCAAAGATAGCTTCCCCTCTGGCAAAATCCATTTTATTTTCCTGTTTTACTTAATCAACTTGAATTGGTTAACATCCACCAGCCCGAGGTCGGTGAGCCTGAGTTCAGGGATTACCGGCAAAGCTAAAAAGGAGAGGGTTGAGAAGGGTGAGGGTAATGTTGTGCCTAAGTCAGTAGCTACTTGTTCCAGCTTCTCCAGCTTATCTACCACTACCTCCAATGGCTCATCAGATAATAGTCCAGCAATGGGTAAGGGTAAGCTGGCTAATACCTTACCCTTGGCAGCTGCTACCAGACCACCCTGTAGCCGGTTAATCTCTCTAACCGCAGTCAATATGTCCTCATCATTAGTCCCGACAGCAATAATATTATGAGAATCGTGGGCGATAGATGAAGCTAGAGCTCCTTGCTTCAAGCCAAATCCGGTAACCAGCCCCAAGCCAATATTACCTGTAGCCTTATGCCGCTCCACTACCACCAGCTTCAGGATATCATTACCGGTATCAGGCACAACAACTCCATCTATAACCTTGACCGGCTCCACTCTTTTCCTGGTAATTATCTGGCCGGGGACAATCTCAATAATTGGCTCGGTCTCTCCCGAAGCCAGGAGCCCCAGTGCTTCTATGTTGAAGGGCTTAATATTTACCGTATTGGTCAGTCTTTTGCCACTAGGTTTATAGGCGGGGAATAACGGTTTCCTTTCTCTAGCCACTAGGCGACCGTGGTAAAAGACCATATCTATCCTCAGGCTGGATAATTCACCAATGACAATTAAATTAGCCAGGTAGCCAGGAGCTACTGCCCCCAGCCGAGTCAGCCTAAAATACTCGGCAGGATTAATAGTAGCCAGTTGGATAGCCCGCACCGGGTCAAGACCCTGCTGTATTGCTTTTCGCACTACGGCATCAATATCACCATCCCTGAGTAGGTCAACACAACTGCGGTCATCAACCACAAACATACACCTTTTATAGGTTAAATTGGTGACCAGAGGCAGTAACGCATCCAGATTTTTCTCTGACGAACCCTCTCTAATCATGACCCACATTCCCTGCCTTAGCTTCTCTCTAGCCTCATCCAGAGAAACCGACTCATGGTCAGAAAGAATGCCAGCAGCAATATAGGCAGTGAGGTCTTTCCCGGTAACACCGGGGGCATGACCATCAACAACCTTCCCTTTAGCCAGGTTAATTTTACTCAGCACACTGGCATCACCACTAAGCACACCGGGGAAATTCATAACCTCCCCTAGCCCGATACAGCCCTTCCACCTAAGAACCTGACGAAGAACC
>DAOWJC010000056.1 GCA_030640595.1 Dehalococcoidia bacterium
AAATACCTGTGCTTACCCTGTGTTTGGCTTCAATAGATACGGTAAAGGCTGTAGAAAATTTTGAGGTATTCTCCCCTACCATCAACGGGATTCTCAATTCGTCCAATCGTTTGCCAATAACAGGTAGGCAAATCAGTCCTCTGGCACGCTTTGCCATAAAGTTAATAGCTTCAGGGGTAACCTTCTCAGCAGCTAGGGCTAGGTCACCTTCATCCTCCCTATCCTCAGAATCAACTATAATGACAAACTTGCCTGCCTTTATATCCTCAATAGCTTCGGCAATGCTTGATAGCCCCATGCTTATTCCTCCTCAACCGAAAACAGAATAAATTAACTTACTAAAAAGCCGTGCTCCTGTAAAAAATCAACGGTTATACCCGTATTGCGCGCCTGGCTAAGTTGTTCCACATATTTGGCAATAACATCTACCTCCAGATTAACCAAGTCACCCACCTGCCTGCTACCCAGAGTAGTATGTTCCTGGGTATAGTCAACAACAGAAACCTGAAATGAGCTGACATCTTTAGCCACAACAGTCAGACTAACTCCATCAACAGCAATAAAACCTTTCTCCACTACATAGCGCATCACTTCAGGAGAGGCTTCAAATCTAATTATTATTGCCCCACCACCCCATTTTATAGAGGCTACCCTTCCCGTATCATCCACGTGCCCCTGGACTAAGTGCCCACCTAACTGCCCGCCCAGAGCTAAAGGTCGTTCCAGATTAACTCCACCCCCAGCCCTCAATAGACCAAGGTTAGTCCGTTCCAGTGTCTCCAGCATTATATCAACCGAAAACGAATTAGTATTAAAATTGGTTATGGTCAGGCATACCCCATTAACAGCAATACTCCCGCCCAGTTCTGACCCCTGGAGAACATCACTGGCAGCGATAGCCAGTTTTCCAAATTGTACCGAAGTAACCCTACCAACCTCTTGTATAATCCCGGTAAACACCCCTACTCCTTAACATACCCACTAACCATCAAATCTTCGCCAAACTTTTCAACTTTAACCCGCCCTAACTTAAGTGAGTCTACCACTTTACTAACCCCCTTACCACCAACAGCCGTCTTCGCTTCCTTCCCACCAATGATGATAGGGGCAATAAAAGCAACCACCTTATCTACAAGCCCGTAGTCAAACAGGGAACCGAGAAGAGTCCCCCCACCCTCGACTAAAAGGCTGGTAATTTGTCGCTCTCCCAATGCTTTTAGCAGCCCTTTCAAATCTACCAGTCCTTCTTCTGAGGGCAATTCCAATAGTTCGGCGCCAACCTGAGCGAAAGCTGTTTTCTCCTCTGGCGTAACCAACCTGCCTAGCGCCAGGAGCGCCTTACCTGGCTCACTAAATAGCCGGGCAGTTAATGGCGTGCGCCCTTTGCCATCCACAATTACCCGGAGCGGTTGTTTCTTTGCCGTTCCGCCCTTGCCCCCCCAGCACCTAGCGGTAAGGTGGGGGTCATCAACCAGAACGGTATTCACCCCGGCCATAACAGCATCAGCGGTATATCGCAAATAATGAACATGCTTCCTCGCCTCGTTACCGCTAATCCATTTAGAATCACCGCTCCTGGTGGCAATCTTCCCATCCAGACTTACCGCAAACTTTGCCGTAACAAAGGGCAGACCGGTAGTGATAAACTTAGTATAGGCTTCATTAATCTCTCTAGCCTCCGCCTCACGCTCACCCACATATACCCTAATCCCCTCCCTCTCCAGCTCGTCTTTCCCCCGCCCTGAAACTAAGGGATTGGGGTCAAGCATAGCCAGATGAACCTCGGTGATGCCGGCAGCAATGATTGCTTGAGTACAAGGTGGAGTGCGACCGTGGTGGCAGCATGGCTCTAGAGTAACATACATCACGCCGCCTCGGGCTTCCTCACCTGCCTGCTTTAAGGCTAACACCTCGGCATGCCAGGAGCCCGGTGGTTGTGTATAGCCTTGTCCTATAACCACACCATCCTTAACCACAATTGCCCCTACCGCCGGGTTAGGACTAACCTGTCCCAAAGCTAACTTAGCCAGGGAAAGTGCTTGCTCCATGTAGTCCATAGTATTTCCCTATATGGTCAGTTGGTAGCCTATTATTGCCATTCTAGCATCTCTTTTCCAAAAAGCGCAACAATAATCCCAGTCACCACTAGAAGAATGAAGGCAGATAAAGTATAATTAGATTTGGAAAGGAGTAGTCCAATAAATGAGAGCCTTTTTCCGCGAGATTCTGGTAATAGTCATAATAGCGATAGCAATCTTCGTCGGGCTACAATTCATAGTCGAGGATTTTGTCATAAAAGAGTATTGTATGGAGCCTAACTTTCAGGAAGGGCAGCGAGTATATGTTTTTAAACTCGC
>DAOWJC010000084.1 GCA_030640595.1 Dehalococcoidia bacterium
TATAAGGTATGCCATCAGATTCAATTGAGTTTACACATATTAGCGTTAGATTTCAAATAGTGCTAATATAAATAGGGGAATAAAAGTGGCAATAGATAAATATACCTCAAGGCGATTTGATATTCAGTCGGAAGAGGCGATTGACCTGGCTGTGCTTGAAGCTGTTCCCTTTGACTACCCTGACTCGGCAACTGAGGTAGTCTATGAGACTGAGGAGTTCACCTTTGTTTGCCCGTGGACTGGCTTACCTGATTTTTGCCGACTGGTGATACGCTATGTCCCCCACCATTCCCTGGTCGAACTCAAATCCTTGAAATACTACCTGACCTCCTATCGGAATGTGGGAATATTGCAGGAGCACGCCGTAAACCGCATCCTTCAAGATTTAGTGCAACTTTTACAGCCGGTTTCAATGGTGATAGAGGCTGAGTACAAGGAAAGAGGCGGTCTAAAAACCAAAGCAGTCGCCCGATACGAGAAAGAGCAATAAAAAATAAGGATGAAGGCAATGAAAGTAAGTAAGTACCTTGATACTAAACCAACTCAAGAGCTACCCGGAGTAGTTAAGCGTGAGGTTATTAACGCTGATGATGGGGCACCAAACTTTTGCATGCGCGTCTTTGAGGTTGAACCCGGTAGCTCCACCCCACCCCATTCTCACCAGTGGGAACACGAGGCATATGTTCTTTCCGGTCGGGGGGTGGTGGTAAGTGGAGACAGGGAAACCCAGATAGCGAAAGACAGCGTTGTCTTTGTCCCGCCTAACGAGCATCACTGCTTTGTCAATAACGGTAACGAGACTCTCCGCTTTATCTGCGTCATCCCGCTAGTTAAGACTTGAGAGCCGAATTATACACCTCAAGCTTTTAGCTTACCTCTGACCAGCCCGACTCCTATGGCTTCCCGTAGGGTGCTGACGGGGATAAGCTCGATATTCTTGGGGACTGGGCTAATCCTGGCACCAACTTTAGGCACCAGGCAGCGCTTGAATCCCAGCCGGGCCGCTTCAGCTACTCGCCTGTCTAGTTGAGAAACGGCTCTTAGCTCACCGCTTAGCCCCACCTCCCCCACTGCCACCAGTTGTGGGTCAACCCCGACATCGCGGAAGCTGGAGGCAATAGCCATGGCAATACCCAAGTCAGCCGCCGGCTCTCCAATCTTAAGCCCGCCGGTAACATTAGCTATAATATCCTGACTTCCCAGCCTCAGGCCGATTCGCCTGGTCAGCACGGCAGCTATTAGCAGCAACCGACCGAAATCAACACCGTTGGCAGTGCGCCGTGGAAAGCCAAAGCTAGTGGGACTCGTCAAGGCCTGAATCTCCACCAGCAGGGGTCGACTACCTTCAAGGGTAGGCACTACCGCTGAGCCTATAGTCTCACCACCCCGCTGGGATAGGAATACCTGCGATGGATTATCTACCTCAATCAGACCTTGCTCCTTCATCTCAAAGACACCTACCTCATTGGTAGAGCCAAAGCGATTTTTCGCGCAACGCAGCAACCGATAGGCACTAAACGGCTCGCCCTCCAGGTAGAGCACCACATCAACAATGTGCTCCAGAACCCTAGGACCGGCAATAGCACCCTCCTTGGTTACATGCCCGGCAATGAAAATAGGCACGCCGCCGAGCTTTGCCCAGTGCATAAGCCGCAGGGTGCATTCTCGCACTTGGGTTATACTGCCCGGTGCTGTATCCAACTCAGGGAGGTAAACAGCCTGGATGGAATCAATAACCACCAGACTGGGTGATAATTCCTCAAGCTGGTTCAGGACAACCTCCAGGTCAGTCTCAGCCAGAAGGTAAAGCTGCTCACCCTTTACCCCCAGACGTTCTGACCTGAGCTTAATCTGGTGCAGCGTTTCCTCACCGGAAACATAAACCACCTTACCTCTAGCCTGCGTTACCAGAGCCGAAATCTGAAGCAGGAGGGTTGATTTACCAATACCGGGGTCGCCACCAATGAGCACCATGGAACCAGATACCAGCCCTCCGCCCAGCACCCGGTTAATCTCAGCCAGAGGCAGTGGAAAGCGGTCTGCCGCCCCAATTACAACCTGAGATAGCTCTTGTGGTGGGTTAACCAGTGAAATAGGCCGGAAGGAGGTAACCGGAGCAGTTATCGTTTTCTCGACAAAGCTGTTCCACTCCTGGCAGCTTGGACAGCGCCCTAGCCATTTAAGGCTCTCCTTGCCGCACTGCTGACAGACAAAGACAGTCCTTTTATCTGATTTGTTCACAGATTGACTTTACCTGATTTTAGGTAGTAATGCAAGGGTAATTTTGAAGAATTTGAATTAAACGGGGTCGGAGCTAAAGCAATATATCAGCCCACCATACCTAAGAACACACCACCGGCGATGGCAGCACCAATAGCCCCAGCCACATTAGGACCCATGGCATGCATTAACAGGAAGTTTCTGGGATTTGCCTTCTGCCCCATTACCTGCACCACCCTGGCTGCCATAGGTACTGCTGATACCCCGGCAGCACCTATCATAGGATTAATCTTCTCCTTGGACAAAAGGTTCATCAATTTAGCCATTAAAACACCGGCTCCGGTAGCAGTACCAAATGCCACCACCCCTAGAAACAAGACCATTAAGGTCTTTGGCAGAAGGAAATTTCCGGCGCTCATGGTGGCGCCGATACATAGTGTGATGAATATGGTCAGGATGTCTATGAATGCAGTCTGTGCCGTTTTACTAAGCCTGTCGGTGACACCGCAGGTCATAAACAGGTTCCCAAGCATGAAGCAGCCGATAAGTGGGGCTGACATAGGAACAAACAAAATTACAATTATTGCTGAAAATACAGGGAATAATATCTTCTCCCGATTTGAGACTTCACGCAACTGTGGTTTCATATAGATAGCTCGCTCTTTCTTAGTGGTGAGCAATTTTATTATTGGCGGCTGGATAATAGGCACCAGCGCCATATAGGTATAGCAGGCGACAGCGGTAGCGCCTATTATGTGAGGGGCAAGGATAGAGGTAACATAAATTGTGGTTGGTCCTTCGGCACCCCCAATTATGCCTATGGAGGCTGCCTCGGCAATGGTGAACCCCTCCACCATAAATAAGTTAGTGGCTAAGGCGGCAAAAAAGGCAAAATAGACACCAAATTGGGCAGCGGCACCGAGCAGCAGGGTCTTGGGATTGGCTATCATCGGACCAAAGTCGGTTAATGCTCCCAGACAGAGGAAGATGAGCGGCGGTATAATCTGCCACATAATCCCATAGGCAAATACTCTGGAAAGTAAACCCACTGGCTTGGTCGGTAACTCCGCCTGGTCCGTCTGGGCATTGGTTATCATTACCGCCACTACTTCACCAGGCTCAATCACCTGACCCGGTGAAACTACGACTTCTTTGAGCCGCCCATGGATTGGAGCCAATACCTCTCCGGAGTCTAACTGTAAGATAATATCGCTTTCCCCAATCCTGGTGGTTTTATCCACCTCAATACTGATAACCCTGGCTGGTGCTCCTGACGTATTTGTTACCTGCAGCTCATAATCCATCAAGCCGCCAAGGGGGAGATTAATTAATAGGATGCCGAAACCTATGGGCACTAGTAAAAGGGGCTCCATCTTCTTGCTAACTCCCAAGTAGATTAGAGCCCCTCCGATAAGGAGCATTAAAGCATTGCCCCAATAAAAAAACAAAAACCCAGTTTCAAAAAAACCGAACATCAATCGCCAACTTTTTAGTATTCAATAACGGCGATTCTCTCGCCAGGCTTAACTACTTGCTCAACTTCAATCTCTACTTGAGTAACGGTGCCGTCTACCGGAGCCAATATAGGGTTCTCCATCTTCATTGATTCCAGCAGACAGAGTACATCTCCCTCCTTAACCGTGTCCCCCGGTTTGACGTTTACACTGACAATCTTACCCGTCAGTGGAACCTCTACAATTTCTTGCGCCAACTTCTAATCTCCTTTCTTCTTGATATCAGCTTCACTCTTACCAGCGCTGATTTTAGTAAGCACCAGACCTGTTAGCCATATGACTACGGCTAAAATAACTAGCAACGCAAAGACCGTGCCAAAACCAACACCGCCAACTTGTACAGCCTGCCCCCAAGGCACTTCCATATTGCTATCC
The DNA here is from genome assembly GCA_030640595.1 of Dehalococcoidia bacterium. GTDB lineage: Bacteria > Chloroflexota > Dehalococcoidia > Dehalococcoidales > DAOWJC01 > DAOWJC01. The sequence goes on from DAOWJC010000084.1 coordinate 4,110, forward strand.
TGCCTCCTTATCCCCTACTAACCCGTTTTTAAGCGGTCTTAATATACACAACTATTTACTTCGTCCCACATATCAAAATGAAAGGGTGGTTATTTCATCTATCTCAGTTTCCCCACCCTTTCATAACCCACTAGCTTATCTATACATAAGTAACTTACGGTTTATCATCTCCCAGCAATGCGCCTACGGCTGCTAGATTTGGTAACACGAACTCGTCCTTCGATTCACTTACAATTTCGCCATCCTTAATATCTACGACTGCATAAGAAACGTAACTATTCTCTGATACACGAGGCTCAAGAATGTCTCTGTCCTTAATTCTGCCTTCGGGTTCACCCTTCATGACTTCTTTTATCTGATCTTTGATTATCTCTTCCATGTCAAATTTGATACTCTTTGCTGAAAACACGGTTAAAGAATCTCCAGAACCCTCTATACTAAGGATAGAGAGATTATTCTTGGCAGTCTTGATTATAACCTCCATGGCCTCAGCTTCCTTGATAGTAACCTTAACCTCAAAAACCCTATCAAATCGCTTAAATTCATTACGGAGCAAATCCTCCGATAGTTTATCCTCAACCATATCTTGAATCACCCGGCGTAGCGGTCGAGCCCCAAAGACCTCATCATAGCCCTTCTCACCCAGGAAATCTTTAGCCGCGTCGGTTACTTCCAGCTTTATCCCCTTCTCGGATAGTTGCTGAGTTACCGTAACCAGCATTAAATCAACTATTTCTCGGATTTGTTCTTTGGTGAGGGAATGAAACACGACCACACCATCAACACGATTGAGAAACTCGGGACGGAAGGTCTTCTTTAATTCGCCAAGCAACTTCTCCTTCATCCGCTCGTAAGACTCCTGCCGGGACTTAGCCTCATCATGAACAGCAAAACCTATGGTGGTGCCTTTCCTGATAAGCTCAGCACCCACATTGCTGGGCATAGCAATAATGCTGTTGCGGAAATCAACACGACGACCCTTGGCATCGGTCAAGTGACCATCATCAAATATCTGGAGCAATATATTAAACACATCGGGGTGAGCCTTTTCAATCTCATCAAGGAGTATGACGCAGTATGACTTGCGTCTCACCGCTTCGGTTAACTGCCCTCCCTCCTCATAGCCAACATATCCTGGCGGTGCCCCAACCAGTCGGGATA
>DAOWJC010000091.1 GCA_030640595.1 Dehalococcoidia bacterium
AACCGGCATCAGCTAGCTGCTGCTTAACAAGCTCTGGGTTGGCGTTAGGCTTATCAATTTTATTAATCGCTACCATAATAGGCACCCCAGCCGCCCGGGCATGGTCAATAGCCTCTAAAGTCTGGGGCATTACCCCGTCATCGGCAGCCACTACCAGAATAGTGATATCGGTTACCTGGGCTCCGCGAGCTCGCATAGCGGTAAAGGCTTCATGACCCGGGGTATCCAAGAAGGTAATCTTTTGTCCGTCGACCTCTACCTGATAAGCACCAATATGCTGAGTAATGCTCCCGGCTTCAGTAGCCATCACATTAGTCTGCCTAATAGCATCAAGGAGTCTAGTCTTGCCGTGGTCAACATGCCCCATAATAGTAACTACAGGGGGTCTTGGCCGCAGACCACCATGTTCGGCAACTTGGAGTTGCTGCCTCTTAATCTCACCAATAACACTAGCTGGCCTTTGAGCCGCCCGGGGTTTCGGGCGTGCTTCATAACCAAGGTCTGCTGCCACGGCGGCGGCAGCTTCATAGTCAATCGCCTGGTTTATATTAGCCATAATGTCGCTTCTCATCAGTTGCTTGATGATGTCTATGGCACTAACCTGCAAGAGATCAGCCAGTTGCCTCACACTTAAGGTGTGAGGAATCTCAATCAAGCTGGTCTTCGGCGATGAAAGATTGTTACTATCCCCCTCACCTAAGGGCTGTGAAACATCACCTTGTTTACTTTTCCTTGCCATTAAATGAATCCTTATAGAAGGTCTTTCCCATATCTAGCAAGCTGTTCTCTATTATCTTGGGTGAGACTGACCCGCAGGGCATACTCTAGCCGACCACCCTTCAGCCCGACCTCCCAGCACTCTGGTGCCCGACATAAATAGGCACCACGCCCCGCTTTCTTACCGCTAGTGTCAACCTCCACATCTCCATTGTAAGTGCGCACTACACGGATTAGCTCACGCTTAGCCTTTACCTTGCGACAAGCCACACAAGTCCGCTGCGGTATATGCTGGCTAATACTCCGCTTCCTCATCTATGGAAATTTCTGGCTCTCGGCGCCGTCTCTTAAGCCTGATGCCATCCTCAGCACCCTCCCTGCCTTGAGGGCTCTTCTTTTTCCTCTTCCTTGATTTAGCCTCAGGCTTAGCTGGTCCCGATACCAAGATATCCTCAGCAAACCGAAGCTGAGGTTTTTTCGCTGTTACTTGTGAGGGGATAAGTATAGCACCAACAGCTGGTAAAGCTTCAGCCGCTTCTCCCACTGCCTCGGCAGACACTGGAGCTGGCTCCAGAACCTCTAGAGTGCCAGCGGGAGCCTCCTCACCAACCATAGCCTCTTCCTTTTCGGCTAAAAGTTTAGCTGCCTCCGCCCTTTCTGCCTCAGCCGCTGAGGCACTGGTAATATCAATTCGCCAGCCGGTGAGTTTAGCTGCCAGTCTAACATTCTGCCCCTCTTTACCGATGGCTAATGAAAGTTGCCTATCAGGGACAACCACAGTAGCTGCCTGCTCATCTTCGTTCAGCTTGACACTTAATACCTGGGCCGGGCTAAGAGCACCAACAAGAAAAGTAGAGACATCGGGATTCCAGATAACGACATCTATCTTTTCACCATTTAATTCACTCACAATATTTTGTATCCTGATACCACGCAACCCAACGCAGCAACCAACGGGGTCAATGCCCTCCTGATGTGCTGTCACAGCTACCTTGCTCCTGGCGCCAGCTTCGCGAGCAATTGATTTTAATTCCACTATTCCGTTATAAACCTCGGGAACCTCCAGTTCAAAAAGCCGACGAAGTAAATCTGGGTGAGAACGCGATACCACCACCCGAGGTCCTCTTCCGGTCTGAACTACCTCTAAAAGGTAAACCTTAAGCCTTTGACCTACTCGATACCTCTCATTGCGCACCTGCTCAACTGCAGGTAGTATTGCCTCAGTTCTACCTAAATCAATCAATATTAGCTTGGACTCAATGCGCTGCACCACCCCGGTGACAATATCGCCTTCCTTATCAGCATATTCCTCAAATATGGCGCTATGCTCAGCTTCGTGGAGACGTTGCAGGATAACCTGTTTTGCTGTTTGAGCAGCAATGCGTCCGGCATTTGGCGGGGTAGCTTCTACCTTAATAGTCTCACCAATCTGCACATCTGGTTTAACTCGGCGTGCCTCATCCAGCGATATCTCGGAGCGTTTATCTGAGGGTAGCTCAACTACAGTTTTCTCAGCCCAAACCCCAACCTTGCCGGTAGCAGGATTAACCTTAACCGAAATATCCTGGTTAGGCGCAAAATTGTCTTTCCTATAAGCCGACGCCAGTGCTGCCTCTACTGCCGCCAGAACCACATCTTTCGGCAGGTTCTTCTCAGCCGAGAGTTGTGTAATAGCGAGCAGAAGTTCGCTTTTCATCTCGGATTAGCCTCTCCCAATCTTGTTATTTCCCATACAACAAAAAAGTGGGATAAAACCCACTTCGCAACTCAATCTTCTTAACTAAAAAATTATACCATAATCAAGTTTAAAATGCAAGGTGTGGGGTTACCTCATAATAAAAATTTTAACTGAAAGGAGGTATGTCAAAGCGGGTAGGGTAGAAGAGGGATACTTGACGAGTTTGTAGAGTGGTTAATGGTTTTGCTGGATGAGGTTAGAATCAAAAACGTGTTATGGTGCTGGGGGGATTGCCCCTGGCGCCCCGTGGTGAGTATTGGTTGGCGGCTTCAACCAGTAGTGCCAGGCTCATCAGGAAATCATCATGTCCCTGTGCCGGGTCAACATAGAAATTCATAGTCTGGCTGGGACGA
>DAOWJC010000122.1 GCA_030640595.1 Dehalococcoidia bacterium
CCATCCAGATAGGCTGAGAGTATTCTACCCTTGATGCCGGTGAATTCATATTTCGGTCTTGGTGGTGGGACAACAGTAGGCGGTTCTCGGGGTTTAGCCTCGGTGATGACCATTTCTTCCCGCGGTCTAACCGGTCTAGTCCTGACCCTGTTATATACCAGCAGTCCCAGGGAGACGAAAGCGACCAGCATTAAGCCTATATTTGCCGGGTTTATGGTAAAAATCCACCTCTTTATCTGGAGCGAGGAATAGTACGGTTCAACCGGTTCAATGGTTATTCCCAATTCCTGGGGACCGACTAAAGATAGGTCAAGGGGTGCGTTTATCGTAGCGGTAAAGCTGCCACCGGTAGCTGTTTTAACCGTGGTTGAGGAATCCCTGAACTTTAGGTTTACCCTGGCATCCTGAATGGGACCACGGCTGTGGTACACCTTGCCACTAATCTGGATTGGTCTGGGAATTACAACGAGTAGCGGCACCTGAATATCTGTTTGTATTGGAAGCGTTGAGATATTAATCGTCAGGCTCTTTGAGGCGCCAGAATAGTGCCCTTGGGGAGTAGCCACCACGGTTAGACTATGTTTTCCAGTTGAAATCTGTGGTAGGGTTACCTCAAGGCTGAACTGAGCTCGTATTATTTCTTGAGCAAGCTGGGTATTATCCAAAAGCACCCTGATTGTTCGGTCTACGGCGCCGTTAGTTGAGCTAACCTGACCGCTAATAGTAATAGGCAGCCCCGGGGAGGCAGTCTCTGGTGCCGACACCTCAAGGAGGGTAGGGTAAAAGCTGGTATTAACTACCACTGGCGGGCTTGTGCCGGCTTGATAGGTGCCAATATCATCACCGGAAGGAGCATATACTGCGCTCAGGGTCATAGTAGGAACATATCGGTAGGGTATGGTTATATCGGTAGCATACGAGCCATTAGGGGCAGTGGTAATAACTAGTGACTCATTATCTAAAAGAAGGGTTAGTTCCCTTTTAGCTAGGGGGTTGCCGTAACCAGTGAGTCTACCCCGGGCAGTGATACTATCGCCAACAAATACTGATGCCGGGGTAATACTGAGGCTAAGTCTGGTGGGTATTAGCTCTACCGCTTGAATTTCGTGTCTCTGGGTAAGGCTCTCTCTAAGCTGATTAAACTCGTCAATAAGTTGGCTGAGCCGGAGTAGAATCTGCTTCAGACGGTCATAGTCTAGTCTAATCTGACTATCGGCTGGAGTGGCCAAAACACCCAGGCTATCACCCAGGGTATTGGTTGCTGCCTCAATATCTGTGAGCAGGAGCTGAGCATCATCGATAGCTACCTTAGCAGCCTCAAGCTTTTGTTTAGCCTTACTAATCTGGTATTCAGCAAGTAAGGTTGACGCCTCATCAAGGATGGTTTCCAGATTATCAAGCGTGGTAAATAGCTGCCGAGACAAAGTGGTATAACGGTCAACGAGGTAGCGTAGTTCATCGGGGATATTGGCGTATTTTAGCTTGTCGAGCAGGCTTTGAGCATCCTGGTATTGGCTTATGGCGGCTAGGTCGAATACATTACCATAGAAGAGCAATAGTGATACCGGGTCTGGCGACTCTTTAGCCGTAGCCGGGTTCTGGTGAGGAATATGAGTGGGCTGGGCAAGCATAGAAAAGCCAGGGGAAAATATTGCCAGCAGGATTATTATGGAAAGGGCGATAGCAAATCTTTTCATAGTAAGTTAGATGATAACCAATATTTATGCCAGTATCTTAATAACCTGTAAGGCTACAATAAACAAAAAACCCCCAAATAGAATGGTGCTAACGAAGTTCAGTCCGCGACGGGCTTTGGTATTGAAGTATACGTATAGCTCGGTAACGATAAGAGCTTCTATGAGATAGGCGATAAAGTAGATGTCGAGTGAGTTCTGTCCTGTGGCAACCAGGATGACGGTGGTTAGCAGGAAGAGGATAGCAACAATAAGGATATAGCTATTATATATCTTCACCCCAGCACCTCTAGTTCAATGGAACATTTTCCCTTTTTGTGTTCTTCTTGGTTAATAGTAATCGGTCTATTCCAGGCTTCGGCAGCCACCGAGGCAACTATTGAAGCTAGAGGTCCTCCCAGACATTGGTGGAACCAGGTAGTTTTGTTTTCAATATGGGGATTATATATCTCTACCCCGATATGATTTTCACTGGTAATAACCCTGGTTCGGTCAGCCATACCTAATATCCCCCCAAACAGGGAGGTTAGTGCCGATTCAAGCTCGGCTGAAGTAGGACCTGGTGTTGACTCTAGCATGCTAACGGCAGTAGTCCCGATTGTAGAGATTAGCAGACCGATATCATCAGGGTTAGCTCCATATTTAACAATAAGCCGTTGGGGGAGGGCTTTGGTTATCAGGGATGGCGGCGGATTGGAGTGCAGGGGGATAAGTGCCTGGGGGCGACCACTGGTTAGTGAAGAAGGGAGATAGATGGCTTTGGTTCTAATCCCAAGCTCTTCTATTATGGTGGCTATATTGTCAATGCCAGTTTCGAGGAGAAGGGCGCTGACCTCGGGCGGGAGCTTGGGGATAGTCCTCCCCAGGGCAAAGAGAATAAATGATAGGATAAGCATGGAGATTCCTAGAGCAGTTAGCCAGGTTAGAAGAAGGATAAAATAGGATGAGAGAGATACCAGACTACCAGCAACCAGTAGCCCAAGCCCAGCCCAGGTATATGGATTTTTGTGTAACAACCTTATCCCTTTGTCACTTATTTAAAGAATAGTATATACCCAACTGTCCAAAGAGTCCATAGCATAGCTTTAGAGGTCGCTTATCAAGGGGAGGTGGAAGGGGCTTAAAGGCGGTAGCCAGAGGGGGCTACTGAATTCTAAAGAATGAGCTTAAGGGTTGAGGTTGACCCCGTTAGAGTTCCTAACGGGGTTGATAAACAATCTAATCAGGCTCTTTGGCACCTGGCCACCGGCTCTACGGCTTTAAGGTATTAACAATATCCCTGTTGAGACTTGGAAAACGGGAAAGCCACGCCAGCCTCTCCTGCTTTAAATCTTCCGAGAGTTCCTGTAGCTGCTCTTCAGGGTAGAAGTTGCTCAGCTCAAACTGGCTCAGCTCTAAACCGGGGATTTGAACCGGAACCTCATATCCCCAGAACTCGTCCGTCTTCCATACAATTTTATCTCGGGCTATCATTTCCAGTATCTTTACTGAATCCTTTACGGTTATCTTTCGCCCTCTGTCTGTCCCACCTATTTTCCCCGTGTTCAGAATGAAACACTGTATGTCAGGGTTATTCCTCAGGATGGTGAGAAAGATATTACCTTCCTCGGCATGCGAACCCACTATGAAAGGATTGGTGCCAACGACTCTCAGCGACTTACCCACCTGGGTAGGGTCACCGGCTGAGGTCTCCACTGATTCGCCCAGCATAAAAGCAGCCGCTGCCCACTCCGGGGTAAGGCGCACCACCGGAGGCAGGATATCATAGCGTCTGTTAATAAATACCACAAAGTCGACCTTTTCCAGGTCAATCTTGTCGTCGGTAAAAGCGATGTCCCGTCTTTTGACCATAGCCCGACCGTTAGAGGTCAATGTAGTATCAAAGAAGTCTACCTTGCCTGTCTCAGGGTCTACACAGACGTTTTCCAGTATCGCCCGCGGGCTTATGGCTGCTGCATATAGAAGAGGCTGTGAGCTTGGCTCCAGTCCATCCGTCTTCAGGTAGAAGGACTCCTCAGTGCCGATAGCACTGCCGTTAGACCTCAGTATTACCACATCATCCTGACGAATCACTACTCTCTCCGGGGCACGTAGCCAGTGGGAATGGCAGGAGAGCGAGGTTTTACCGGTGCCACTGAGACCAAAGAGGAGAAACCCAAAATCTCTCAATTTGCCATCTCTGTGCACCCGCAAAACCTTGCTAGCCGCATGGAGCCCAAGATTACCCTCCTTCTTAGCCCAGTACATCACCTGGCGAAGCATCGCCTTCTTATTCTCGCCCTTGTAATCACTCCCCAGAATCAGCGTTCTACCTGACTCTGGAAAGACAAGGACCTTCTTCTCTGGCCACTCTGGAACCATGACAGCTACAAAATCAGGCTCACCCCCTTCTGGTGGGAATAATGTATTACCCCACATTAGGGGTAACCGGGGATAGTCAGCAGTAACATAGGTGCGGCAATTTCTTTTGAAGCCTGGAGTGTGACACATCACCCTATCAAGCTTTATCATTTCTTTGCCCGTCAAATATTCCAAAACTCTGTGGACAAGCTGAACATCTTCTTGGTCAAGCTCACCCATCACTACCTCGGTAAAC
>DAOWJC010000066.1 GCA_030640595.1 Dehalococcoidia bacterium
GGGTTCGAATCCCACCCTCTCCGCCACTATGCTCAAGGGGGGTAAAGAGGATGAATAACAAGAAAAAGTGCTTTGTTATTATGCCAATATCAAAATCTAAATCTTGTAGTAGAGATGAATGGGCTGGTATTTTCGACCATATGATTAAGCCTGCGGTAACAGGAAGTAAACTTGGTTTTGATTGCGAACAAGCTAAACCACGCACTGGAGCGTTAATTAAAGATATTTTAGAAAAATTGAACAGAGCTGACGTGGTAATAGCTGATCTCACTGATAAAAATCCGAATGTATTTTACGAATTAGGCATAAGGCATACATTAAAAAATCGCACGATATTAATTACTCAAAATATAAACCATGTACCTTCGGATTTACGGTCATATTGGGTCGTTACTTATAAAAAAGATTTAACTGGAGCAAGTGAATTCAAAAAGGGAGTAAGAGAAATATTAAGAGAGATGCAAAAAGACCCCGATAAACCAGATAGTCCAGTAGCCGATTTCTTAGAAAATAGGAACATCTCTATCATTTCCACTGAAAAGTCGGCAAACGTGAGGAAATTAACTGCGTTGATTTCTGAGATATCTTTCAATATTAATGAAATTAAGAATACGGCAAAACAACTGGCTCAAAGCCTTCCACCAACTTCTAGACTTCAAAACACGTGTATTAAATTAATCCTTTCTACAAGATACATTAACATGACGGCAAACGTGCTGAACGATATCTCACTTTGTGACCGTATGGTAGACTGGTTCAACCAGCAACTCGTTTTTGCTCACCAAAGCCTCATAATGGATTTAGACGAAATACCCAAACGGCTGGCGACAGCTATCCAACCGATAGAAGACAAATTTACCTCTCTACTCGGTTCGGTTGTTATAATCAGAATTGATTTCGCGAATGACAATTATCAAGAACCAAAAGAGCAGGGAATTATACTATCTACCCCAGAACTTGAAAAGTATTTACAATAACGTAAACTGGTGGAGAGGTGCTGGAGTGGCCTATCAGGCGCGCCTGGAGAGCGCGTGTAGCCTTTGGCTACCGTGGGTTCGAATCCCACCCTCTCCGCCACACGATTTTTGAAAAAAGAGAGTTTAAGAGGGGCGAAGCCCCTCTTTCTTCTACCTCCCCCTCTCCTTTGAAGGAGAGGGGGATTAAGGGGGTGAGGTAGGTAACCTTCTAATTGTCTTCAATGTGCCCCTGTGCTAGAATGGCATTACCTTGAAAGCGAGTAATAAAGACGTTAAATACTGGGTGGGCTTCAGCCTTATACCTGGCATCGGTCGCATCAGGTCGACCCAGCTTGAGAACTACTTTGGTAATCTGGAGAGTGCCTGGCAGGCTACCCCTGCTGAGTTAAAGCAGTCAGGACTGGATAATGGCTCAATACGTGCTATTATCGCCTGGCGACCCAGGGTTTCTCTGGAAGCAGAGATGGAGAAGCTAGCCCGCTACGGGGTAAAAGTGCTTACCTGCCATGACCCTGATTACCCATCTCGGCTCAAAGAAATATATGATTATCCGCCACTACTTTATGTCAGGGGTTCCCTACTCCCTGAAGATGAATGGTGCCTGGCGGTGGTGGGTACCCGCCGGGCTACTGTTTACGGGAGACAGGTAACCGAGGAAATAGTAGCCGACCTAGCTCGGAGTAAAATCACCATTGTCAGTGGTCTAGCTAAAGGGATTGATTCAATAGCTCATCATAGTGCCCTAGAGGCAGGCGGCAGAAGTATTGCTGTATTTGCCTGTGGGCTTGATATTGTTTACCCTGCTGAGAACGCTAACCTGGCTCGCAGCATTATTCAGCAGGGAGCTTTGATAAGTGAGTATCCTTTAGGTGCCAGACCTAAGGCTGATAACTTCCCCCGGCGTAACCGAATCATGAGTGGACTGAGCCTGGGGGTTCTAATCGTTGAAGCTGGGGAGACTAGCGGGGCTATGATTACAGCTCATCTGGCATTGGAGCAAAATAGGGAGGTCTTTGCTATTCCAGGTAGTATCCTGTCGCCAGCCAGTAGCGGAACCAATCACCTTATTCAGGAAGGAGCCAAGCTGGTTCGTGACTATACTGATATTCTAGAGGAATTGAACCTGACAGCGGTAGCTCAGCAGATAGAAATGAAGGAGGTTATCCCAGCTTCTGACACCGAGTCCCTGTTATTAAAGCAACTATCGGCTGAGCCCACCCATATTGATGAGGTCTGCCGCTCAAGTGGTCTGCCAATATCAATGGTCAGCAGTACCTTGGCGGTGATGGAGCTTAAGGGTTTGGTAAGGCAGATAGGGACTATGAATTACGTTCTGGCTAGAGAAGTAAGAGAGCAATACAGAGTAAAAGTAGAATAGCTATTATGAAGAAAAGTTTGGTTATAGTTGAGTCGCCAGCCAAGGCCAGAACGCTAAGCAAGATTCTGGGCAAAGGCTATAGCCTTAAAGCCTCAATGGGCCATATAAGAGACCTCCCCAAGAGTCAATTGGGAGTGGATATAGAAAACGGCTTTATACCTAAATATGTCGTGCCCAGAGCGAAAAGCAAGGTTGTACAAGAGCTCAGAGAGGCGACCAAAACTGCATCCACTGTATATCTAGCCACAGACCCAGACCGTGAGGGAGAAGCCATCTCCTGGCATCTAGTTGAGGTGACAAAAACGAACCGAAAACCATACCGCCGCGTCGTCTTTCATGAAATAACCAAGGAAGCCATTGAGCGTGCTTTTAAGCATCCCCGTTCTATAAATATGCAATTAGTCAATGCCCAGCAAGCACGGCGTGTGCTAGATAGATTGGTAGGCTATAAGATTAGTCCCCTGCTCTGGCAGAAGGTAAGGAGGGGACTCTCAGCAGGTAGGGTTCAGTCGGTGACGCTATGGATTATTGTCGACCGAGAGCGGGAAATTGAGAAATTTGTCCCAGTAGAATACTGGACTATTGAGGCTGAACTAACCAAGAAGATACCGGCGGCTGAGGTAGCCGCCTTCCGGGCTATGCTGGTGGGTCTCATTGATGGTACACGGCTGGATATTCATAGCCAAGAAGAAGCTGACGAGATTAGTGACGAACTTAAACAAGCTAGCTACAAGGTTATTAAGGTAAAGACCAAAAAGGTAACCCGCCAGCCAGCACCACCATTTATAACCAGCACCTTGCAACAGGAAGCCTGGCGCAAGCTCCACTTTACC
>DAOWJC010000089.1 GCA_030640595.1 Dehalococcoidia bacterium
AGGCGTTTTCTCCAAATCATGGAATGACAGGAGGCATTTTGTTCTTTTCTTAACAAGTTGTATGATTTTGTCTAAGTTCCTCGTTCTAAGTTCAATGTCAATTATATCTGCTCCCAGCTCAATGGCTTGAAGAAGCTTCTCTATCCTTCTTGCTTCATCCCCTTCCCATCTACCCCCCTCGTCAGCCCTTCGGTTACAGGCAATCCAGGGTTGGTCAAGTTGCTTAACCAATTCTTGCCAGCCATCACCGATGAGGTCTATTCTAACCTCGAACAGGTCAACGAAAGGCTTGACTTCGTTTACTGCTTCAAGGTCGTTATCTACAATGACGGCGCAAATTCTAGGTCTCTTCATTCCAATTAACCAAAACCCGTTCTACCAGAGAAAGGCTTACTTCATCGGTAATGAATACGCTGCCTAGCGCTTTGGCTAGGATGAATCTTACCTTGCCCTTCAAAATCTTTTTGTCGTGTTTCATTGCTTGGATTATCTTGGCCACCTCAAGCCTTGGCAGTTCTGTCGTCAGGTCGGCTCTTTGGATGAGGCTCTTCAGCCTGACTAGCTCAGTTTTATCCAGCAGTCCCATCTTATTTGAGATTCTCCCCGCGGCTAGCATACCGAGCGCAATCGCTTTCCCATGCTCCACCTTGAAGTCTGAAGCCGATTCTATAGCATGCCCTACCGTATGTCCATAGTTCAAAATATTTCGCAGGCCTAAATCCTTCTCATCCTTTTCCACTATTTCAGCTTTAATTTTGGCTGACCTATAAACAATCTCCTTGAGCAATCTCTCGTCGAGCGATTTTATCCGATCAAGGTTTGTCTCAAGATAGGCGAAGAACTCTTTATCCCCAATCACTCCGTATTTTATGACCTCGGCTAATCCACCGTTAAATTCTTGGGTGGGGAGGGTTTTCAGGGTGCTGATGTCTGAAATTACCAGCCTCGGCTGGTAGAATGCCCCTATTTTATTCTTCAGCTGACCGTGATTTACTGCCACTTTACCCCCGATGCTGCTATCGACCTGTGCCAGCAGGGTGGTAGGTATTTGTATCAGCGGCACTCCCCGTAAATAGGTGGCAGCAACGAATCCAGTCAGGTCTCCAATAACCCCGCCACCTAAGGCTAGAATAGGCGTAGTCCTTTCGGAATAGAAGTCAGTCAACTCATTGTATAGTCTACCGGCAACCTCCAGTGATTTTTGCTCTTCCCCATCAGGAACCGGCAAGACGGTTACTTTGAAGCCTTCTCTGGTAAGACTCTGCTTTAGCGCATTACCATATAGCCTTTTCACGATGGGATTGGTGATAATTGCTAGCTTACCAGCAAACCCGTTTTCTCTTAACTGGCGTGCGGTCTGCATAAGTAGGCCTGAGCCTATATAGATATTGTAGCTATTAATGCCGAGTCTTACCCTGATTTTGCTCATCTGATATTGCCTTATTGTTTATTTCTCATCGGCACAACCAGTTTATTAATTCTCTGGCAGGCATCGATGACATCCTTGAGTTCATCGGGGGTAATCATCTGTTGACCATCAACCAGTGCCTCCGCCGGGTTATAGTGCACCTCAATCATCAATCCGCTGGCGCCGGCGGCGATAGCGGCGCAACTCATACTGAAGATAAGGTCTCGGCGACCGGTGGCATGACTGGGGTCAACCACTATCGGTAGATAAGTTTCCTTCTGAATTGCCGGAATAGAGGCAAGGTCAAGAGTATATCGGGTGTAGCTTTTGCCCTTGCCTACGGGCAATACTCCTCTTTCACATAAAATGATATCCTTGTTGCCCTCAGCGGCAATATATTCAGCGAAGGACAAGAATTCCTCAATGCCGGCACCAAAATGCCTTTTAAACAAAACCGGCTTTTTCTTCCTGGCTACTTTTGTCAGCAGGTCTTGATTATACATGTTTCTGGTTCCTATTTGGAGTATATCAGTATACTCAGCAGCCAAGTCAACCTGTGCTTCCCCTCTTACCTCGGTTATCGTTAGCAACTCAAACCTTTTCCCGGCTTCATGCAGCCA
>DAOWJC010000038.1 GCA_030640595.1 Dehalococcoidia bacterium
CGGGTAACTAATGTCCAGCCTGTTTTAGTCGGCAAGGGTTCAAATACCATCGCCATAGCCCACAACGGGAATATTGTTAATGCTGAGCATCTGCATGAGGAGCTCGTTGACTCGGGCTATACCTTCCACACTTCTACAGACACTGAGGTTATTGCTAACCTCGTCCTCTCTTCCCCTGAGAAGGACTGGGTAGACAAGATAAGATATGCTATGCACCGGCTTCAGGGGGCGTATTCTCTGGTAATTATGACTCGCCACCATTTATTTGGCGTTCGTGGCACCCTTGGGGTACGCCCGCTATGCCTGGGGGCAATTAATGGCGGCTGGGTTATAGCTTCGGAAACTTGTGCCCTCGACCATATTGGGGCCAACTTTATCAGGGAGGTTGAACCGGGCGAGATAGTCTCTATTACCGAAAATGGTGTTGATAGCTATCGGGAAGAGGTAGGCGGAAGAGCGCTATGCATCTTTGAGTATATCTACTTTGCTCGCCCGGATAGTGTGATTAATGGTCGGCTGCTTTATCCAGCACGACAGGCTATGGGAGCAGGGTTAGCCGAAGAGCATTCTGTAGATGCCGATTTGGTTATGGGTGTGCCTGACTCAGCTATAGCCGCTGGCATCGGTTATTCCCACCGGTCAGATATACCCCTATGTGAAGGGTTGCTCAAGAACCGCTATGTGGGGCGCACCTTTATTGAGCCTGACCAGCGAATCAGGGACCTCGGCGTTAAACTAAAGTTTAATCCCTTGCCTCAGATGCTGGATGGCAAGCGGATAGTGGTCATTGATGATAGCATTGTCCGCGGCACTACCACTCCTAAAGTAGTGGAGCTACTGAGACGGGCGGGAGTTAAAGAAGTGCATATGCGCATTTGCGCCCCTCCTATCCGCTATCCTTGTTTCTTCGGTGTAGATATGGCTACCCGTCGGGAGTTAATTGCGGCTCAGAAGACTGTACCTGAGGTCAGGGATTTTATTGGTGCTGATTCATTGGGCCATCTGAGTATTGACGGACTGATTAAGGCGGTGGCTTTGCCTAAGGATATTTTCTGTCTGGCTTGCTTCACCGGTGACTACCCGATACCGGTACAGCTTGAGATGGATAAGCTAGGGCTGGAGACTATGCCAGTTGGTCAGCAGGAACCCTTTGGCATAAAGCAGCAGTAAACTAAGACGCGTGGTCATTTATCCCTTGATTCGGTTGATATTCCTCATTATTTAGTTAAATCCAGATGGACTAAGATAAGAGGGGGTAATAAATGTCTGAGGATTCGCTGATTACAGAGGAGCTGAGGAGTAAAATCGGCAAGGAGAGTACCCCCAAAGTGTATGAGATTGAGAAAGGGATGATACGGCGGTTTGTCCTGGCTATAGATGACCCCAATCCCCTGTGGCAGGATGAGGGATACGCTGGGAAAAGCAGGTATGGTGGCATTATTGCTCCCCCAACCTTTGTATTGGCCATAGGTTTTGATGAACTTCAGCGGCAGGTGCTAGAATCAATTCCTTATGGAGGTATACTTCATGGTAGCACTGAGCTTGAATGTTATCAGCCGGTTAGAGCGGGTGATATAATTTCTGTTACCACTAAAATCACCAATATTCGTGAGCGGCAAGACAGGAGAGTGGGCAGGAGAGTGTTTGTGGTCATTGATGTAACCTATAAAAACCAGAGGCAAGAGCTGGTAGCCAAATGCCAGCAGATGATTATTGGACATAGGGTTGAGGGGAAAAGATATGGCTGAGCAACTCTATTACGAAGACATAGCGGTAGGTAGTGAGATTACCCCTCTGGTCAAACAACCAACCACTCGTCAGTTGGTAATGTGGGCTGGGGCATCCGGCGATTATTATCAGATTCATTATGATAAGGATTTTGCCCAAAGTCAGGGTCTGCCCGGTGTCATTGTTCACGGTCAACTGGTATTCTGCTTTCTGAGTCAGTTATTGACTGACTGGATGGGAGAGCTGGGTACTCTTAGGAGACTGACTTGTAATTATAGGGGTATAAACTTTCCTGGCGAGGCTCTTATCTGTAAGGGAAAGGTAAATAAGAAGTATATTGAGGATGGAAACCACTATGTAGTGTGTAACATCTGGGCAGAGAATGGAAAGGGAGAGAAGACAGTATCGGGTAGGGCTGTCATCATTATGCCATCCAGGGAGAGTCCAGCCAGTTGACTAGATAATGTTTATTAACCCACCCCTTCTGTTTGCTGTTCTTGCCGCCGTTTACGGTTTATCTCCATAAG